>NZ_JBFRTD010000034.1:0-61196 GCF_041473955.1 Vibrio sp. 10N.222.54.E6
TTTTAAAATGGGATTGACAGGTTGTACGTAAAATGTGAGGAGTTTCAGTACCTTAGTCCTTACGGATTTTGCACACCACGCCGGATTAAGTCCTTAATGTTGTTGGTTTTATGGATTTTGACTGCACGTTTATGCACGTTGCGTTCAATATTGTTGGCTATACTTGGTTTTCGTGTCTCTGATTTTTACGCTGACGTGTTGCCGTTTCCAGAGACTTTCTACTACAAACACACTTTATGAGGAGGAAAAAAACTTTGCACGCTTGTCTTAATTTTTGAAGGAGATCACATGCTCACGCCACACTTTGCGGATCTCGTGCATCATCACTTTGATGGTATCCACGACGCCGCGGCCTTTTTTCATGTTCAACCGATCACGGTCCAGCGTTGGCTCTCAGGTGAAGTCCCTGTGAACCCGATGGCCGAAAAATTGATGAACATCCACGCTCGCGGTTATTTGCCTTTAGACCATCGTTGGAATGGATTTAAGGTGCACTATGATCGTGCCACCTTGATCACGCCTGAACGACGCGAGTTTAATCCGAAAGAATTGCTCAGTTTTGCGTATTGGCGCGACGAACATCGTCAGCTCGTCGAACGCCACGGTCGAATTGATTCCCCAAAGTTTTACCCACCTAAGGAGCATCCGTTGCCATTTCGTGGCGGACGCCGTATGCCAGCGAAACCTTGGGTACCTACCAAATTTAAATAAAACCAGTCACAACAGCTATATATAAAACGTTACTAGCTCTCCAGGACTTTACGTTTTACTCTATATACCCCAACACCCAATATGAACCAATTCCTAGCATCAAATATATGTTTAGACCGATGCAATTATCCGTTTCTCAATGGAAATTCAAGTTCTTCGAATAAACTTTGAAGGCAAATATCGATGATATCCATTGCTTTTTCATATACGGGAATTGCACTTTCAGCTAGGTTCCTATCATCTTGGTTATTGCATATTACCAGCTCCATGCTGCACATTATTGAACAACTATCCCGCAAGTCTGAAAGTGTTTTCTTAGAACGTTCTGAGAGGAAAATGAAATCTTCTTGTTCAATTTCATGCAATGCGGTTATATGAAGTAGCGCTGATCTATCTATACTAGCATCGAGAAACTCCAAGGTTGGATGAAATTCACCTCGGGAATCAAAAGAGCCTAGAGACGCTTCACAATACCTCTTAAATCCAACCAACCTACTCTGCAGCTTTTTGAACACTCTTATTTTCTCATCTAAAAGTATGTCATTCTTTCTCGACAGCAACGCTAATTCGACTTTTAATCGCTCAATATCAGATATGTACTCATTTTTGGTGCTTTCAACTTTCCTAGTTATATATTCAATATCTTGCTTTGTTGCGAGATTTTTCCCTTTTTCTGAAGAATAGGAAAATAACATCCTTCGAAACATGAATATACCGCTAACTCCCAATAGTGTCATACACTGTAAGACTAATAACGCCAGTTCCATAATTGTCCCTTTGTTTCATATGGTTAGATAGAGTCAAATCAAGGAAAAGTCAGTATTCTACTGGGCCAAAATGTCCTTGGTAAGCTACATGCGTAATAACAAGCCGGTTTATAGAAACCACTTCAACAAAATTAGACTGTAATGGAGAACCAAAAAGGCCTAAGTTTTCTATGGTTTGAGTATCAGCGTATTGTTGTCTTTCTGGATGATGTCGACGTAAAGATAAACCATAAACAGTATCAAATGGGTGCCCACCAGTTCGAATTAAACTGAAAAAAGAAGGATAAATCACCCCGTCATAGCCCACCTTTTCAGCAGCTTTGACTATAGCTCGAGATATCTCATAAGAATGCGATTTAGCTAAAAACAACATGTGTATCGCTAAGTCTAAATTCTCAAATTCGGTTCTATCTTCTACCAACACGTGTGTTAAGTCTAATAACCGGAGGTTCTTCTTAGTTTTTAGCGTAGCTACATAAATGTCGTCATCTGCCGAAGCTCTACATTCATGAATACAAACATCAATATCCTGAGACCCATACATAATAGATAAGTCAGATGAGTCTAATCGACCCTTTCCTGAAAATTCAATTGGTGGACTATCATACTCCATAGGCTCAGATGGTCTGGTAGGGTTTACTCTCAAGCGATAAAATTTAGTAGCACTAGGGATGATTTTTTCTGGGTATTCAGTAATAACCCGTTGGATAATTAAATCTCGAGTATTTTCATTTTGTAAATCTTTAAGGGGCTCAACCTCACCTACCATCCACAAACGTGGGCCATAATGGAAAAAACCAATTTTGGCGGTATCTTCGATTAATTTAATGTCATTTTTTAGCCAAGGTGATGGACTGATATCACTTTTTCCATAGTGGTATTCATTCATTTGAATTACAGGCGCAGCTCCATAATCACAGCGTTTCGTAGTCCCACTAACAAAAAACCGCCAAGCCAATTGTTCAATTAACTCCTTAGTAAGCTTGTTGCCGTCGATACTATTACAATTTGGGCACTTGTCTGGTGATTGATTTCCCACTTTGTATGCATTTATTTTTAAACCTTCGTCTTCAAAGCAATTAGAGCAAAGAAGCATTTCACCATCGAATTGAGGCTGTTTCATATTTTACCTACTAATTATCGGCGCCCTACGTAAACCGTGTATCCAAACAAACGAAAGCCGATAAGGCCCCAAAATACCCGATAACGAATCGGGCTTTAATGTTATCTATATCTGTTCTATTAGTTTAATTTTAGCCAAACCATTGATAACGACACGCCATTGTTTTCCATCGCAATCAAAGTAAAAACCCATTAGGCCGGCATGATCTTCATGGCTACCAATGCTATGAATTATTTCATGTTTTACAAAAACAGCATCATCGTTCAATTCCGAAACGAGTTTTTCAACTGACTTGGCAAATAGCACTTCTTCCGGTAGAGAAACTAATTTATTTTTTCGGCTGAGTAAGAAAATGCAATTTAGTATACTTTCTCGGATTCGTCCCCACTCTTCAAAAGACTCTCTTATGCGTTTATGTGTTTCAGGAATAACAAATGTTACTAGGCCGAATACAGATAGAATTTCTACAACAGTAACAGGCATGTCAGCACCGCGACCAATATTCCCCTCACGTATAGAAAATTCCAATGGAAGCTCAGAGTTCACCAAAAGCTCTCGAGTATTTTTTTCGATTTTGGGAGTTTGTTGATGCCAATCTAATCCATGAGCTGGATCTTTGTAAGTTGCTAACACTATGTTCATATTTCTCTCGTAAAGTATCCCAAAGGTAAATCGTTTTTACCTTAATAAGCTGTGCCGAAGTAAAATCCTCATGCATTTTAAGTACTTCTAGACTTACCGACACGCATATCAGATAACAAATTTGAAATATAATGGACTATCGAATAGTGGATCAGGCTTCATTGATGCATCTAAATATAAGCGAAGGTCTGTACGTGAACGATACTTTTGATAGACCTCAAACTCAGCAGACTCGTAAAAAGTTACAAGGCTTTCCTTTGTTATTTTACTATCTTGATCCGGTTGTGCGGAAATCTCTATACACGCTTTATTGCATTCGCTTCTAATCTGTTCAATCGCTGCATTTAATAACTCACGAGCCATCCCTCGCCTGCGCAATTGAGGTAAAACATCTATACGTTCAATAGAATAAACCTTCTCTTCCTGACTATTTTTTTTCCACAAACAATAACAATCATTAGGATATTGTTCGAAGTAAACATAGTAGTCGCCGTAACTCTCTTTATACTTAATTGTCATAACTCTCTTCTTAATCAGTTTGTCAGTCCAAGCTGACACCTTAGATAAAACCTTTAAGCCCAAGTAAGAGATTGTGAGGCCTCAATAAGCGTAAAGCCAATTAAGTGCTAAAAGGAAAATTATAAACTCGAGCACTGAGAATCCTCTCAATGCTAGTTATAGCTTTTTTATACCTGCCATTTTTCGAATCGACACATTAAGCTCTTGGTGTAACTCAGTGTATTTCGAAAGCATTTCTTCATGGGCTGTAATATGGTCTAAATCCTCATCCCACACCTGGCGCGAAACTTCTTTATCTAATGCATGCAATGATTCAATACATTGCATAAACTTTTTAGGTAGTAATGGTTTTTGAACTTCGATTAGAAGCAACACTCTCTCATCTAGAGCTTTGTAAACCTTGGGGTTACTCAGGACTTTAGTTTGATATTCAGGGTCACCTGAAGAAGACTCATAATCTATAGCCTGTTTTGTTTCGTGTATCACATCAGATAGCTCTTTAGACAAATTAAGGAGTTCTGTTTTGTTCAGCTCCCAAATTCTTTCTCGCTCTTGGCTTTTTACCGAGTCGAAGTGAATTGCGGCGGCTATCGCGGTTGCTATAGCGATTACAATATTCACAGACAGCGATGAATCAAAATTCAGCCGAAGATCCCAAGCTACATACCAAATTGTAGCTGTAAACCCTAAAATCACACCAATTACCACTTGTATCAAAATAACTCCAAACTATCCCATAAGGCATGATTACACGTTAAAAAAACTGTCTTAAACGTTTATTAACACTAAAACTCTTCGAGTGTGTTGCGTTGTTCCACCTCTAGAATATCGAATACCAATTCACCATCCATTTCAAGAGTAAAGGAAATGCAAGAATCCTCTTCTCCTTCAAGATCCATGTCGGCACAACCGTTATAAACTGACCACTGATACTGATAATCAAGTTGGTATTCATTACCGCCAAGAAAAGTAACATCGCAAACATCAATACCCGTATGGTTTTCTGCCCGAGAATTAATATGTGATAAATCAGGTATAAGAGATGAGCCTAAATATTCTTCGTGCTCGATGAGTAACGCTTTTAACTCATCGCAAAGCGCACTACCATGTAGGACTGAACCCGACTTATTCAGAAAAATCATAATTGACCTCAAAACTGATGTTAATGGCTTGTGTAAAACGCAATTAAATAGAGAGCACTAAATTTAGAGTCCCTGTGTTCTGGTTAGTTAGTTTAGAAACAATAACTATAACCATTAATCCTATTTATAACAGTGATTTAAATCATTAGCTGTAAAACAAAGTGCTAAGTGTTCAACCCCCTATAGATTAGGCACAAAAAGAGACATTTTTATAAGAGATTGCCTTCATATTAATGAGCTTTATCGACGTTTTTTATAGCGTTTACGTGTAGTGTTTGCCCTGACAACACGCCCATTTCTAAGTGTGTAGCCTTTCATTAACTGGCCATTTTGCTTTCGACCTTTGCACTTATAACCTTTCTTAGCCATTGGGGGCCTCCAATTTTCGTATCCGTTGCTCTTGGTCTTGCTGCACTCGCTTTATCCAGTTGATGTCGGTTTTCAAAGCCGCAATCGTGCCAAGGCTTGAGACTCCGCCGGTCATGAACGCAATAATCAGTGTGTCGAGAAAACCCATCATTTGCCCTTCCAGCGCGAGACATAAAACTCGAGGAGATAACGCACCATCGCACGCACTCCGAGCGTATCAACTACGACAGCACCCACCACAAACCAATACGGACTGGGGATACGCTGCAACGCGTTAAAGCCTTGCTCAACATAAGGGGCGTAATTAGGGATAAACGATAGGATGAGCGGCACAAACACCACTAAGAGAATGAATTCGTCTTTGACCCCCCGCTCTCGAATGCTGATATCATCAAGGCTACTGGCCTGCTCTTCACCATTTTGTAATCGCCGTACCCTCGCCTGATGCTTCTCACTTTCGAGTTCATCTTTACGCTTTAACGCCTCAGCTTTGTTTTGATTGAGCAGTTTCCCTACCTGCCACCTTGTTGTGTTTGGCTAAGGGCATACTGATTGTGTAAATATAAAGCGATACGGCTAAAATCAAATCATGTTGCTTCGTATTGATGTTTATATCGATAATAAGTTCATAAAATCAGATGGTTACACAAAACCATTATTAGTTTAAAAGCTCTACATTTGGTAAGGTATTCAAGGAATCAATAACTTATTATATAAAAGGCTTAATATGAAAATCGGTATGGTTGCCCTATCACTATTCACCGCTTTTGGCATGAGTTCATACGCGCTTGCTAATGAAAATGACACAGCAGCTAAAGAGCTTGGTCATTTTTATGCAGGTGTAGATGTCGGATTTTATAATGAAACCGAATTAGAATACCGCGGTAGCAAAATTGAAGATTCTTCTGATCTAGCTGACTTGAGTTATAACTTAGTTGGCGGTTATGAGTTCAATACACACGATGTAGTAAAGCTGGGATTAGAAGCGGAGTACCGAAAAATTGGCAAAGTTAACTTTGCTCAAATGATGGATATTGAAGGCCAAGCCTTCTTCGTGAATGTTAAACCCAAATTCATCGTTAAAGGCGACGTCTTGGATTTGTATGTCTCCCTGTTAGCAGGCGTTGGATCTATTGATACGGAAATCAAAGCCTTTGGGCTCTCAGCTTCTGAATCTGAGGCCGCTTACCAAATCGGTGGAGAATTTGGCGCAATAATTACCGATAACATCGACGTTCATATCGGTTACCGCTCTGCACATATTGAAATAGAATCCATCGATGTTTCATCCAAAACAGCATACATTGGTGCAAGATACCATTTCTAAAGTTCCTTCAATGACTAGACCAATTTATAGCGGTCAACTAGCCTAGCATTGCAAATAGTCCGATCTCTTTGAGGTCGGATTTATCATTATTGGTTCACTTAACTTCCTTTACATTGCCTCCAAATATAGGCCTATTCCTCCACCAATATAAAGTTACGTTGCAACTTATTAGAAAAACCAACGCTATTGCAAGATAAATCACTCAAACAGGCTGCTATTTCGTGTTTAAATTTTGATCTATCAATCAGTTATATGATTAAACTTGGTGACTAAGCAAGCAAACACTATGCATTCACGCTTACATTATGAATTATAGTGTTAACATCAGACAATGTTGTAAACCAGGTGTTTGATATGTTGCCTAAACTTTATAAGTTCAGATCTCTTCACGATAGAAACATACAATCGATATCCGAGTGTTCGTTGTGGTTTGATTCCGCTAAGACCTTTAATAACCCTTTTGAATCTCATCACCTGTTCAACAAAGAACTTCAGAATGACTTCAAGGTTATGTGCTTCTCTCAATCGAATGACCATCCCATACTTTGGTCTCAGTATGGCGATAACTTTAAAGGTATGTGTATTGAGTATGATCTTAACTGTTATCACGGTGAGGCAGATCTCAATTGCTTTGAAGTTCAGTATACTGACAACCCAAGCATGCTTAGCTCTCCTTCGCTAGTTAAGTCAAAAGCATCGAAATTAGCCGTGAGCGTACTTGGAATCAAACATTCAAACTGGCGTTACGAAAAAGAATATCGCTGGGTACTGCCCAATGAAGAGATTATTGGCAACAAGCTGTATCTGAATAAAGAGTGTATAAGCTCTGTGATTCTCTCAGAACATGCTCCTGCCGATAGAAAACTAAAGGTACTAATGACTTGCCAACACCTCGGCATCCCCGTTAAACACGCTGTCGCTAAACAAGATTCGTGTACATTTGGCACCTTCGGTTAAATAGATATCAGTAAAATGAACGCCCTACGAGACATATTGTTATATCAAGTGACAGTGCAACATACTGACATCTAACTCAGATCACCGTAATTCACTCGTATTCATTGACGTTTTAGTCAATCAAATTAATATTATTTAGTTATAGTGCATCATAATGGTCAGTTTGTGATATGAAGTCGGATGTACTTTTCTGGAAAACTGTATTTGAACTTTTTCTTGGTTGGTAAGTGCTGTTTCGCCTGTCTACAAGCTTTACTATCGCCGGACGTTCTCACTCTCTTGATTTTTGTATAACCTTTGGAGTGCTTCATTTCAATCATCAGGTCACAATAACCATCGATTTCAACATTACTCTTTTTTAGTCCTTTCATGACCGTGGCTTTGATTTTTTTGGCTACCGGATTAACCAATGCATCGTCGGGAAATACGACTGGGGATGAAAAAAACAACAAAAGGATTAGATATCTCATACTGTTCTCCTTTATTGGAACTGAGAACAGTATGACGATGGTTAAGACAACCGAAGAACTAACTTAGTATGAAGATTGACAAGATAAGACGTAATTCTTGACCATTACGCCTTCTTTGAGCCTTTAGATTTGAAGCCGTTATGCGGGAATACATTACGAATACGTTGTTGCACGTTCTTAGGTACATCCTTTGTGAACTTGAGATTATAACCAGACCGCTTTGCGTACACTTTTAATTCACCTTTAAAAGTGTTGTTGTGGCCAATCTCTTGAAGGTTGTGCTTAAAGCTGGGTGGAAGATGACCTTTAACTTGTTCGATCGCCCCATCGTTAAATTTGATTTTCAATACCGGCCTATCAACCGCGACTAACCAAAAAACCAACGCTGCACCGATTAAGATTACATACATCATAATGTCACCACTACTGTTGATGATTATTTATCGTCAGAAAGGAGCTTGCTTAAATCTTCTTTAAGATTGGTTACTGTCTTGCTGGCCTGTTCACTACGAGATGCTTCGCTCACCAAATACTCAATAGCATCTGATAGCGTACAACCTAGCTCGTTCGCACGCTGGGATAGCTTTTCCCATACACGATAATCAAGGTCGATTGATTTTTTCTTGGTGTGAACTTGTTCAGCATTAAAGTGACGCTTTCGCTTAGCTCGGATCGCTTGCTTAAGCTTGTTATCGAGCTCAGGAGACATGTTGTCAGATATCCACTCAAGAACACCTGTTGGTTGGTGTTCAAGCTTCAATAAGGCTTGTACAGCAACGTCAGCTTCACTTGAATCAATATGGCAGGTGATCGACTCGCCTTCTTTCCATTTTTTGACCAGATAGTTCCATTTCCAACCACATTCCAAGTTTTCAAGTTGCTGATATTTCATGTCTAATCTCGAGAGTTAATCCTAGTGACAGCGTAACCCAAAATAGGCTATTTAACAATTGTTGTCTTGAAAGAATAGACCAAGATCATACTTATATTAGCTTAGTGATTAGTAACTACAACATAGAGCTACAAGCGAGATCGGTTTTTCTATATACTCCCTACCTCATTATCATAATCAGAAACTTAAATGACTCTAGTAGATTGGCGACATGTTACGCCTCAGTACGACGAATATAGCGCTCAATTAGAGCAATTCCCTGACATCTCGCCTTTCCCATTTTCAGACATTCAACATAGATTCAACGATGCGTTAACCCGCTTTGTCCGCTTGTCCAACCTTTCGCGTGTTTTACTTGTCAACGCTCCGGACAATTCGATCTATCGTCAAATGATCGTTGAATCTTTAATAACTGCTCTAGATGATCACACGTTACCAGTAATAAAAACTGAGTCTTTAAATGCTGTCTATCTGTTTGACCAAGTTCAATCAAAAGACGGCCAAGTCGTTGCGACAAAGCCTGGCTTACTGGCTAGAGCGAACAATGGTTATCTGATTGTTTCAGCCAACTTGATTCTAGCAAACCCGGGAAGCTGGTTACTGCTTAAGTCTGCACTTCTTGGTGAGGCCGTAGAGCCCATCAGTAGCAACCCAGAACACTTAAACCAATCTCCATCTTTACCGCTTACCTACAATATTAAGTTGATTGTGGTTGGAGACCGAGCTCAACTCGGCGATCTTGATTATCTAGACAGTGATATTCAAACTGGTTTCTGCCTATTCAGTGAAATTGAACAAGACATAAAGCTAACAGAAGAGACGTTGACTCAATATCTTGGTTACCTTAAATGGCTCCAACAACGTTATGAACTGCCAAACATCACGCAACAGGCGGTGACAGGCATTCTTACTGCTGGTGCGAGAGAAACTGAAGACCAAAGCTATATACCGTTATGCCCGATTTGGCACAATGCGTTATTGAACGAAGCTTTGATTGAAGCCGACCATGGTGAGATTGATGGTCACCATATTCAGCAAGCACAACAACACAAATACAACCGCGAATCGTACTTACCTGAACGTGCTCTTGATGATATTCGAGATGGCCAAGTTATTATCGAAACCGAGGGTGAACAAGTTGGACAAGTTAATGGTCTGACGGTTATCGATGTACCAGGACACCCAGTATCGTATGGTGAACCTGCCCGAATTTCATGTGTTATCCACTTTGGTGATGGTGATATTGCCGACGTTGAGCGCAAAGCGGAACTCGGTGGTAACCTTCACGCCAAAGGTATGATGATCATGCAAGCGTTTGTAAGCAGCGCGTTAAACCTTGAAGATCCGTTGCCCTATGCTGCTTCTGTTGTGTTTGAGCAATCATACTGCGAAGTTGATGGCGATAGTGCTTCTCTTGCTGAGCTTTGCTCTTTGGTCAGTGCTTTGTCGGAATACCCTATCAATCAACAAATAGCGGTAACCGGTGCTGTCGACCAATTCGGTCGTGTACAAGCAGTTGGTGGGCTAAACGAGAAAATCGAAGGCTTCTATCATGTGTGTAAACACAACGGGTTAACTGGCGAACAAGGTGTGATCCTTCCAAGATCCAACTTAAGACACCTTGCTCTGAAGCCAGACCTAATTGAAAGCATCAAAAACAAAGAATTCCATATTTGGTCTGTCTCTAATGTAGATGAAGCGATTCCTCTTATTATGAACAAACCATTTAGAGACGATGAACAAGAAAGCGTTCTAAGCAAAATTGCGGAACGTATTGAAAACTTTGAAAGACATGAGCACCCTATTGGAATTGTTGGACGCATTAAAAACTGGTTTGTCTAGTACTGATCGGACTTGTTTAGCGTACACCTGTTCACTAATATGCACCTATCAAAAATTGGAGTAATTGATAATGCAAAACAAACGTGATTCTTACACTCGCGAAGATCTTCTAGCATCAAGCCAAGGCGAACTATGGCCTGAAGGTCCTCAACTACCAGCACCGAACATGTTGATGATGGATCGCATCACTAAAATGTCTGAGACTGAAGGTGATTTCGGTAAAGGTTTGATTCTTGCTGAACTGGATATTACTCCTGACCTATGGTTCTTCGACTGTCACTTCCCTGGTGACCCAGTAATGCCTGGTTGTCTAGGACTTGATGCAATGTGGCAGCTTGTTGGCTTCTACCTTGGTTGGGTTGGCGGCAAAGGTAAAGGCCGTGCTTTAGGTGTAGGCGAAGTGAAATTCACTGGCCAAATCCTACCTACTGCGAAAAAAGTGACTTACGAAATCCACATGAAGCGTGTTGTTAACCGTCGCCTAGTTATGGGCCTTGCAGATGGTCGCGTACTTGTTGATGGCAAAGAGATTTATGTTGCTAAAGATTTGAAAGTTGGCCTTTTCCAAGATACGTCAGCATTCTAATCTAATCATTTAATTAGAGTAACGCAGTTAGATTTTAATAAAGCAGCCATTGGCTGCTTTATTTTCACTCCAATACATTTAGTTATAGTGCACTAGAGTATACTGATTAAACAAACTTTCTTATTCCGAAACTGTACTGTCTTAGTCCACCAGCAACTGTGTATTCCACTACAAGTATCAGTATCAGTATCAGTATCAGTATCAGCTTAAAGTGTTAGCTCTCTACGCCATTACATTTATTTTATCTAACTTATATGCCCACTCAGAAACTAACAAGGCTCCAACTGCTGTACCCAGCAATGGAGCCTTGATCTTTGAATATGTTCCGCCCTATCTACTTATAGAGACCTGATTGCTTATCACCTTTGGCGTCACGCCAACCACCTAACCAATAAGACCGAGAATCCATTTGGCTATATGGGCAAGCTTCTTGTGACCTACCGTTTATACCAGCTTTGTAGCCTTGAGATTGTGCTCGTTCTAGTCGATCACGCTTTTGTCTCTTCATAGTGCAGTCCTCATACGGGTGTTCTATTTACTAACATACAATGATTACAACTTTGCGGAGTTTTTGTGACTCCAACTTTAAGAATCGACCAGTTTTTCACTTTTCTCAAGGCGATAAAAAAGCCCGAATTCAGAATTGTGAACTCGGGCTCAAGAGATGAAATTATTTAAATTTTCTACGGAACCCTAATAAGCCGAGTACAGTCAAAGCGAACCAACCTAAGCTACCGCCTTTACGATCGACCTTTGCTGTATCAGTACTACGAGCTTGGATATCGCTCTTACCTTTACCTTCGATAGGAATCAATTTAACCGCAACAACCTCTTCTACTGCATTAGACGCAGCACCAGCACAGTATGAGTTGTGAGACGTTGTATCGTAGGCTCGTTCATCGTTACCTCTACCGTCTCCATTTGTATCGATCATACATTTTATAGCTGTTGCAGAGATAACACCCGCATCGTTGATGCCTGAAGCATCAATGATTCGGAACTTGTTGTTCTCTCCAGAAACGTTGCCATCGTTAGTTAGATCATCTAGAAACCAAGCTTTGTTCTGAAACAGATCAATTCTTGATGGGTCAGTACCCGTTGCTTGATATGGATAAATAAAGCCACGGTGTCTACGCTCACTGCCATCAACTTCACGCGTTGTTTCTGCGTCAACTTGACCAACAATTTCATTGAAGTTGTTAACGGCTCTAGCTTCACCACTCGAACCAGCAAAGAAGATACCACCCGTTAGGTATGTCGCTGTTGGAGTCGCAACTGAAGCATCAGTAACAACGAACATCTTACTGCCTGCGCTACCATTTTCAGGCACTCTACCATTACGCTTAGAGTTACCAATAACAAACAAGTTTTTGTTGATATCGGTCGCTACAGAGTTACTGTATTTGTAATCATTAGACGAGTTAGAGTTGACCTTAGCCCCCTCAATTGATTTGGTCGTCCAAGTATTCGCGCTGTCAGCTAAGTCCAGAGATTTACTGATGAATACAGATGCATTCATATCTTGCAGATCACCACTACCATCAACAGTATTGTAGCCTACGCCATAAAACTTAGTATCCGATTCGGCAATTGAACGCATGCTACCTTGAGCATAGTAATCGCCTTGTCTAGCAGTTCCACCACGAGTCCAATCGATTTGCTTGGTATTCGTACCATCCCAAATAGCAGCTTTTGAACTAAATACAGGATCCGGCGTTGACGTCTCCGTAATGGTTTCACTAGTAGAAACACTACCTACATTGTAAACAGTACCATTACTCGCTGTGATGGCTTTCCATGCTCGAGTCTCAGAAGATCCTGCAGGCTTGGCTGTCGTTGTAAATATTGCATTGTTTCGGATGGTTCCCTCAGACTTAACACCGAGCGGGTTGGCATCTTTATCTAGAGAGTTGATCACTGTATTGCGAGTATCGAGTATTGCCCCGCCTTCTATAAATGCCTTTGCATTTACATAACTCAGGTTGTTTCTTTCCTTAAACCAAGTATCTTCCCAGCGAGTTTTCGCCCAGCTTTCACATGTGGAATATCTTAGCTCACGGTTACAATAGTTTTTGAAGTCATCGAACTCTTGTAAATATTGGAAGACAGCATCCATAGCAAAAGGAACTTCTTCACGGTAACTAATGGCTTCAAGCGAATTACGAGTTTCACCTGCTAGCTTAAAGCTATCACATGCGACACCACCGATAGTAGCATTGGTAAAACAACTTTCAGTTCCGGTAACCGCCGCGGGTTGAATCGCGACACCAAACGTTTCAGAAGCTCCGACAATTGAGCTAGGAGTCGCGACTTCAACTACCTTGTACAGTGCAGCATTCGCGTTAGTTGCAGCCAAAACTAAGGCTGCAACTGTTGTTAATTTAAATTTATTACAAGTCATGATTACTTCTTAACTTTCCTGTTGTAGTGCCTCGAGCTCTTCCCAGCGCTCAAAAGCAACTTCAAGCTCCTGCTCTGCTGCAGATAGCTTATCTAATACTGGTTGTGTCTGCTCTACAGATTTTGAAAAGAAGCTAGGATCGTTGACTTCTTCCTGAAGAGTTTCAATTTGAGTTTCCAATTCTTCCAAACGCAAAGGTAGCGCTTCTAGTTCTCGTTGTAGCTTATACGATAACTTCTTAGCTTTAGCCTTAACTGGCGCAGTTTTGGGAGTTTCCTCAACTACTTTCTCTGGCTTTGATGGCTTTTCAACCTGTCGGTACTCTATAGCCTGCTTTCTTTGTTGCTGAGCATCGTGGTAACCACCAACAAATTCTTCAACAACGCCGTTGCCTTCAAAAATCCAACTTGTCATAACCGTGTTATCAACAAACTGTCGATCGTGGCTCACTAAAAGAAGCGTACCCTGATAGTTGGCAAGTAAATCTTCTAAAAGTTCCAAAGTTTCGATATCTAGATCGTTGGTTGGCTCATCGAGAATCAATAAGTTATTCGACTTAAGGAAAATACGAGCTAATAACAGACGGTTTTTCTCACCACCAGACAGTGCTTTCACCGGAGTGCGAGCACGTTTAGGAGAGAACAAGAAATCTTGTAGGTAGCTCAGTGCATGGCGCTCACGGCCGCCTACTGTCACTTCTTGCTTACCATCCGCTAGATTGTCAATTACTGACTTCTCAGGGTCTAGGATTTCGCGGTATTGGTCGAAGTAAGCCACTTCAAGTTTAGTACCACAATGCAGACGGCCAGAATCAGGCTTCAGCTGATCAAGAAGCAGTTTAAGTACGGTACTCTTACCACAGCCATTAGGGCCGATCAGAGCAATACGATCACCACGCATAATATTGAAGCTGAAATCTTTAACAATCTCTTTGCCTTCAAAGCCAAAGTTAAGATTCTCTGCTTCGAATACAATCTTGCCTGAACGTTGACCATCATCGATCTGAATAACCGCTTTACCCTGCACTTCACGACGATTGATGCGCTCTTCACGCAACTTCTTAAGTGCACGTACACGGCCTTCGTTACGCGTTCGACGAGCTTTAATGCCCTGACGAATCCACACTTCTTCTTGAGCAAGCTTTTTATCGAATTCAGCGTTCTGCATCTCTTCGACACGTAACGCTTCTTCTTTCTCTAGCAAGTAGTTTTCGTAATCGCCAGGGAACGAGCTCAGCTTGCCGCGATCAAGGTCAACAATGCGGGTTGCCATCGATTTGATGAAAGCACGGTCATGCGAGATAAAGATGATTGAACCACGGAAGTCTTTCAGGAAGCCTTCTAACCATTCGATTGTCGCAACATCTAGGTGGTTAGTCGGTTCGTCGAGTAGAAGCACGTCTGGGTCACATACAAGCGCACGAGCAAGCGCCGCTTTACGTTGCCAACCACCAGACAAATCCGTCAGTTTTGTTTCGGCAGTGAGTTTAAGCGCCGCCATTACGTTACTTACGCGATCTTCGAAGCGCCATGCGTTGGCATGATCCAACTGCTCTTGCACACGAGTAAGACGATTTAAGTTCTTTTCGCTAGGATCAGTACCAATGAGATCCAAAAGATCATGATAGATCTTCAGCTGTTCGCCGATTTCCGCTAGGCCACCAGCAACGTAATCATAAACGGTGCCTTCTTCGTTACGCGGTGGATCTTGCTCAAGGCGAGACACAACCACATCTTGTGTGATTTGCATCTTGCCGTCGTCCATGATGATGTTCCCTGACAGGATTTTCATCAACGTAGACTTACCCGCGCCATTGCGCCCTACTAAACACACACGTTCGTTTTCTTGCAGCGCAAAGTCCGCACGATCTAATAACGGGTGATCGCCAAACGCTAATTGCCCGTTATGAATTGTAAGTAATGCCATTCTTTTTTAACCAATCATTAAGTTCTAACAAGCCAAATGGCCAGTTAAGCTCTGAGCTTTGAGAAAAGTCAGAGCTTTCAAATTTGAGCACCGGAATAGTGACCCCGTAACGGGAAAAGAGCTCATCATCAAATGCAATGTCGACAACGTTGACGTGATGGCTAATGTTTAACTGTTCCGTGAGTTTGAATGCCATCTCACATAGATGGCACCCTTCTGTACTGTAGAGAGTCAGCACGCTATATCCTTATACAATCTCTTAATTACTTATGTGTAATCAACCAGCAGTTATGAATGTGCTTGTTACGAGAGAAGTCCAATGGAAGCGTTTTAGCTGAGATGTTCTGAGCTTTGAGACCTAACTCTTCTAGGCCTTCTACATCCATTTTGAAGTGACGCTTGTTGTTAGAGAACACAATCGTGCCTTCTTCACGAAGAAGACGCTTAAGGTTTTCCATCAATTGAATGTGATCACGCTGAACATCAAAAGATTGATCCATACGCTTAGAGTTTGAGAACGTTGGGGGATCAATGAAGATCAGGTCGTAAGAACCCTGCTCTTTAACCAACCACTGTAAGCAGTCAGCTTGAACAAACTGATGTTGACGACCAACACGGCCGTTAAGCTCCATGTTCTGTTTTGCCCACTCAAGGTAGGTATTAGACATATCAACGGTTGTTGTAGAGCGTGCGCCACCCACAGCAGCATGAACAGATGCACTGCCTGTGTAAGCAAATAAGTTAAGGAAATCTTTACCTGCAGCCATTTCGCCGATACGACGACGAGTGATCTTATGATCTAAGAACAAGCCCGTATCTAAGTAGTCATGAAGATTAACAATCAGCTTAACGCCGTATTCGTTCACTTCTAGGTTAGAGGAGTCTTGAGCCATTTTTTGATATTGAGATCGGCCTTTCTGCTTCTGACGAACCTTAAGAACCACGTTGTTTGCTTCAACGCCAGTGACTTGAATAGAAGCACGGATGATATCGGTTAAGCGACGTTTTGCTTTCTCTTCCGGTACATCTTTAGGTGCTGCGTATTCTTGAATCACTAGGTGACCTGGGTATACATCAATCGCTACATTGTATTCTGGTAAGTCCGCATCGTAGATACGGTAACAATCTAATTGCTCTTTCTTAGCCCACTTGCCAATTTTACCGATGTTCTTTTTAAGACGGTTTGCGAAGTCTGGAGCAATAAGTTGCTCTTGTTCACCCGTTGGACGCTCTGACATCGGACGGTCCGAAATTGAGTAGTTCTTTTGGTGACACGGTAACGCACCATTGTTCAATTTGAACTGTTTGTCTGCACGCATACGTAAGCAGCTAAGCAGTTCGTCAGAACTAGAGAAGATAGACGCGTTACAACCGCCAAATTCCGCTTTAAGTTGTGCACCGAATGCCGTGTAAAGTGCAATCAAACCCGGCTCTGTGCCAAGACGCTCACCATAAGGTGGGTTTGAAACAATCACACCATCAGTAAACTCGGTAGGACGCTTAAGCTTTGCAGCATCGCCTACTTCGAATTCAATCAGCTCTTCAACACCAGCACGACGAGCATTGTCACGCGCTGTTTTGATCATGCGCTCGTCATTGTCGTAGCCATAGAACTTACACTCTACTTTCTTAACGCCACGACGACCTTGAACGTTCGCTTCAGCTTTCACTTCAGCCCACAGTTCTGGTTCAAAATCTTCTAGTGATTCAAAACACCACTTCTGGCGCTTAACACCTGGAGCCATGTTCGCAGCCATCATTGCCGCTTCAATCACTAACGTACCTGAACCACACATTGGGTCTAGGAAAGGCTTAGTTGCGTCCCAGCCACTACGAAGAAGAATCGCTGCAGCAAGGGTTTCACGCAATGGTGCGCGGCCTGATTCTGGACGATAACCACGTTGGTGAAGACCGCTACCTACCATATCAACACCAAGAATCGCTTTATCACGATGTAGACGAACGTGAATACGAATATCTGGATTTTCTTTGCTGATAGACGGACGAGGCAAAGACTTTTTCTCAAAGCTATCAACAACGGCATCTTTTACTTTCATCGCACCGTATTGGCTATTACGGATTTCGTTGTTTGTACCGTTAAAGTCAACAACAAAACGCTTAGAGCTATGGAATTGATTTACCCAGTTAACCGCGGTGGTTGATAGGTACAAATCCATGTCGTCCATACAAGTGAATTCAGAAAGGACACGTACAAATCTAGAAGCCAAACGACTCCATAAACAACAACGATAAATTTGCTCATTGGTCGCTTTGAATTTAACACCTGCTTGAACAGGTTTTGCATTTGTAATCCCTAGTTGGGTTAGTTCTTCAACTAATAAATTCTCAAGGCCGTTTGAGGTAACCGCTAGATATTGATTCATAGTGTTCTTTTATTGATAAAAATTAGCTCGATTATACCTGAATTTGTTATTAGAGCATCACACTAAACTTGTCTTTTCATTGAATCTTTCGACTAACTGGCTAGCAAACACACAGTCATGAAGCGATCGCTTACCCACATCCCCTTAGAACATAAGACTTATCAAATCAGCACAATTTATGACCAAACATCGGCCAATGCGGCGGTGTGAATTTATATTCACCTTAAAATTGGTATATACCAGAGTCAATTTAGGACTGAAAGTTAGCTACAAAAGCACAAAAACAGGGAATAAAGGGAGGTAATTTACACTTCTGCCGATGAAAATAGGCAGAAATTAAGATGAAAAAACAGTCACAAGTTCACTAATTAAATAGTTAAGCGGTGATGTATTTATCTGGATGAGGTTTTTTAGGCACAAAAAAATCGGCTATTGAGCCGATTCTAAGGAAGGTTTGATAGGTTTATGCGTTGCAATGTGTGTTAGAAATGATGAACTAAACTGGGGAATTAACCGACCATTGCAATATGTGTGTGGTGAAAATGAAGAATAGAGTTCGCGTCTACCATCCTATCGTGCATCACTTTAATCGAGTCTCCATAGCTTAACCCTTTTGAAGGTGTGAGCAGAAACTCCTCTAAGTCGACAAATGCACATAGGCTCGCACACTCTCCCACTTCCAATACAATGAAGTAACCTAGGCTATGCTCGTTATTCATTTGTACGATATCCCCTTCTTGAGGAGATTCGTGGCCAGCGCCTTGTGAATCGAAGAACCAGCTTTTAGGCTGTACAGGCTTGTGGAAGCGCTTTGCTGCCACACAATATAGTGCGAGTTCAGCTTGGCGAGGCTCAGACAGTTCTAAGCCAGAAATTTGTTCTTTGAAGGTTTGGTATGAAGATGCGTCATCAACGGTGAATTCATTATCTCTAAACGCGCAGTCCACCAGCTTATTGCGGACCAGATTCGTTTTGAAAATCATATCCTCTCCGAGGTTTAGCATTAATGAACATTGCTGCTCATCGTAATACCAACTCCATGTATCGCTAGGTTTAAGCATCATTTCGTCTCACACTGTTGAACCATTCCATTAGGTAAAACGCAAAATTACCTTCAATTACAGTAATTTTACTGAGCAATAGGCAAAAAAAAAGAGGAAATGAATTCCTCTTTCTTATCGCTTCTGTCTACAACTCAGTGAGTTACAGTGTCTCTTTTAGCAAGACGATGCCAAATTATAGCTTTCCTAAAAAAAACCAAATCTTTTTGATAACTCTGTTTTTAAAAGCTCTGGGTTTATAAAAGCTCTGGTTTTCGGGGACTATAAATTTTTAACGATGTCGCCTACAAGACCTGGGCCTTTGTAGATGAAACCAGAGTAAACTTGTACAAGCTTCGCGCCTGCCATCATTTTCTCTTTTGCAGCAACGTAAGAGTCAACGCCACCTACTCCAATGATCGGCAATGCGTCACCAAGTTCTTCGTGAAGTTTACGAACCACTTCAGTACTGCGAGATTGAACCGGACGTCCACTTAGGCCACCCGCTTCATCGCAATGTTTCATGCCTTCAACGATTGAACGATCCAATGTTGTGTTTGTTGCGATCACACCATCGATCTTATTTTTGATCAATGATTCACAAATTTGGCTAATTTCGTCATCACTTAGATCCGGAGCAATCTTAAGAGCAAGAGGAACATATTTACCATGCTTCTCTTCTAGTTCAGATTGTTTTGTTTTAAGTTCAGACAATAGATCGTCTAGAGCTTCGCCGTATTGTAGAGAACGAAGTCCTGGAGTATTTGGTGAAGAGATATTCACAGCAATGTAACCAGCGTATTGATATACCTTCTCCATACAGATCAAGTAATCTTCAGCGCCCTTTTCAATTGGTGTGTCTTTGTTCTTACCGATGTTGATACCTAAGATGCCGTCATAGTTCGACTTCTTAACGTTCTCAATAAGATTGTCGACGCCTAGGTTATTGAACCCCATGCGGTTGATGATACCTTCAGCTTCAACAAGACGGAACAGACGTGGTTTGTCATTACCGGCTTGTGGACGAGGAGTTACCGTTCCTACTTCAACGAAACCAAAACCCATTGCGCCAAATGCATCAATACATTCGCCGTTTTTATCTAGGCCAGCCGCTAGGCCAACTGGGTTTTTAAAAGTAAGACCCATGCATTCTACAGGTCGATTAGGTAATTGTTGGCGATACAAAAGATCAATAGGAGTGCCTGTGAAGCGTTTGAAATTTTGAATTGCAAGATCATGTGCCTTTTCGGCATCAAGTTGGAAAAAGCCAGTTCTGGCTAGACGGTAGAGCATTGTGCCTCCGATAGAAAAAAGCCCCGTGTAAACGGGGCGATATTATTTACTTATTTACTCAACTATTCAATCTATTACTGTCTGTAAGGGTAAGATAATCGAGTTTGTTAGCGAATGAGGTTCTTTATTAAGCAAACGTTATCGTTTCAGCAGTCAGTTTACTCATTTCTAGTCTCTACCATATTACAGCCACCCACTCTTTTAACAACAAGCAAGGTGTCCACGAAGTGGGTCCGTCAAAAGAAGTGGGTCCGTCAAAAATCGTCAGATCGATTGATGCCACTTTATAGAAACGAAAAAGGCAGACCTTATGGCCTGCCCTTGTGTCTTTCGTTTTATCTAATCACTAATCTGTCGACATGCAGTTTAGATTCAATAACATCAACTCACGAAGTGCTACTGAGAACTTGGCAAACTCATGAACCGAACCTACTTTGAATTCATTGAGGATACTTTCCCAACGATGTAGAGAAACAGAGTTACTTTCCATCCAATCATCAAGCGCTTTAATCACATCGATGTCTGAAGCACAACCGCAGTTAAGCACTTGGCCAGTTAGCTGACGTTGCTGCCAATCCAGATCTTCTCTGAATGCTGCACGTGCCAGCGCTTGCCAGTTGTTATCTACAGCTTGACCATTGATTTGCTTCAAGAACCAGTGCAGAGACAAACGGTCGCCAAGGTTGAAGTAAAGCTTCGACGCTTGTTGTACTGTTTTACCCGTCTCACGAGCTACTGTGGATATATCCAGTGCCGAGTACAAGCTAGACAAACGCGCAACTGAATTAGCCAACTCAGGGGTTACGCCTTGGTCAATCCATAACTGTGCCATTGCGTTATGCTCTTCTACTTCAGAAGCCACTAGGTTTTCATCCAGTTTCTCTGTGATAGTAAGAACATCGCCTTGGTAAAGTTCAATCAATGCTTTCACTGACTGTTTTCCGGTACGGTTTCTTAGCAACCAACGAGCCAAACGACGAAGTGTACGACGAACATGGTAGATCAATTCATATTGAGCTTCAGAACTTGAAACATTGTCCAGTTCACGGATGCTCTTCAGAACTTTGCCAAGACCATAGATTTCACGTGTTGCCGCGTAAGCATTGGCAATATCAACAATATTTGCGCCCGTCTCTTCTTGCAGACGAGTAACGAAGTTACAACCCATCTCGTTAACCATTTGGTTAGCCAGTGCCGTCGCAATGATTTCAGAACGTAGTGGATGATTATCCATGTGCTGAGAGTAGTTACGACGTAACGCTGTTGGGAAGTATTGCATAAGCTGTTGAGCATGGAATTCATCATTAGCGATATCATCACTAACAAGATCTTCTTTAAGCACCATTTTACCGTAAGCAACAAGTACAGAAAGCTCTGGTCTTGTTAGGCCTTGGCCCTGCTTTTCACGCTCAAGCAGTGTTTCGTCATCAGGGATGTATTCCAAACCACGATCCAAGTACCCTGCTTTTTCCATTGTATGAATAAAGCGGATTTGCTCTTTGACTAAGCCAACACCTTGATGCTCAGTAACCGAAATAGACTCAGCTTGGCAATATGCGTCGTCTAGTACGATTTCGCCCACTTCATCTTCCATTGATTCAAGCACTTGGTTACGTTGCTTAACGGTTAGATCACCATTAGACACCAAACCATTCAAGAATATCTTAATGTTTACTTCATTATCCGAACAGTCAACACCACCAACGTTATCAACGAAGTCAGTATTAACGCGGCCACCCGTCAGCGCATATTCAATACGACCCAATTGAGTCATACCCAAGTTACCGCCTTCACCAACAACCTTAGCTTTCAGGTCACGGCCATCGATACGAAGGACGTCATTTGCACGGTCACCTACGTCAGTATGAGTCTCGTTCGAAGACTTAACGTATGTACCGATACCGCCATTCCAAAGAAGATCAACCTGCATAGACAAGATCGCTTTGATCAAGTCATTTGGTGCCATTGATGCTTTCTTAGTACCTAGCATTTTCTGAATTTCAGGCGTCAGAGAGATAGACTTCGCTCGACGAGAGAAGATGCCACCACCTTGAGAGATAAGGTCTTTGTTGTAATCTTCCCAGCTTGAACGAGGAAGATTAAACAAGCGCTCACGCTCTACCCAGCTTGATGCTGATTCTGGATTCGGGTCGATGAAAATATGCATGTGGTTAAACGCAGCTTGCATACGAATATGCTTAGACAACAGCATGCCATTACCAAACACATCGCCCGCCATATCACCTACACCGATAGCGGTGAAGTCCGTTGTTTGACAGTTGATGCCCATTTCACGGAAGTGACGTTTAACAGATTCCCAGCCACCTTTCGCAGTGATACCCATGGCTTTATGGTCATAACCGTTAGAGCCACCAGAGGCAAATGCATCGCCTAACCAGAAATTGTATTCAGCAGATACTGAGTTTGCTAGATCTGAGAACGTTGCGGTACCTTTATCGGCGGCAACAACCAAATACGGGTCATCTTCATCGTGACGAACAACACTCTTAGGTGGAATAACCTCACCTTCAATGATGTTGTCTGATACGTCTAGTAGTGCACGGATGAAGCGCTTGTAACAACGTTGACCTTCAGCAAAGATCTCGTCTCGGCCAGACATAGTATGCTGACGCTTACAAACGAAACCACCTTTTGCACCAACCGGTACAATTACTGTGTTCTTAACTTGCTGTGCTTTAACTAGGCCTAGAATCTCAGTACGGAAATCCTCTTGACGGTCTGACCAACGTAAACCACCACGAGCGACTTTACCGCCACGTAGATGCACACCTTCAATGTCTGGTGCGTAAACGAAGATCTCAAACGCAGGAACTGGCGCTGGGATATCTGGGATCTCGCTTGGTCTCATTTTCAGAGCCAACCAAGGTTTAGACTGTTTGTTGTCGTCTAACTGGTAGTAGTTAGTACGAAGCGTTGCTGTGATCATTTCCATGTAACGACGAATGATACGATCATCATCCAAGCTTTCTACATGATCCAACTGTTCAGTGATCTTCTTAATAAGATCTTGTTGGCCTTTCGCGCTGCCCTTTAATTTAGGATCAAAACGCTTGCCGAATAAGCTCACTAACCCTTTCGCTAGATCTGGGTAATGAGACAATGTGTCTTCAATGTATTGTTGGCTGAATGGGAAACCCACTTGGCGCATGTAACGCGCATACGCACGTAAGATTGAGATTTCACGGCCAGAAAGACCCGCACCCAATACCAAGCGGTTAAAACCATCGCTGTCTAATTCACCTTCCCAAATCGCAGCAAAGGCTTGTTGGAATAGATCGCGCGCTTCACGAAGATCAATCGTCTTGTCACTCTTATGCAGCATCGAGAAATCAAGGATCCAATAAGTCACCCCATTGGTCTTGCGTACTTCATAAGGTGATTCACCAATAACGCGCAGGCCAAAATTTTCAAGCATTGGCATAACATCAGACAGGTGAATCGGCTCATCACTGTGGTAGAACAGCTTCAAACGAACAGCTTTAGAGTCTGCCGCTTCTTCTTGAGGGCGGTAGAAAAGCATGCCCAGTTTGTTGTCTTCACTTAGTGCTTCTAAACGCTCGATATCTGCAACCGCAGAACCAGGCATCATGTCTTCTTTGTACGAACGTGGGAATGCACGCATGTACTCTTTCGATAACGGAAGACCTTTGCTCTCACCGAAGTTAGCAACGATTGATTCAGACAGGCGGTCATCCCACGTAGACGATACTTCCATTAAATTTTGCTCAATTGTTTTCACGTCCACATCCATGTTGTTGTTATCAACACGAACAATATAGTGCGTTCTCGCCAGTGGGCTTTCAGAGAAGTATGTCGTGAATTCGACCTCTTCTTCGCAACCGAAATACTGCTTCAAGATGCGTTGGGTTTGACGACGAAGTTCGGTGTTGTAACGATCTTTGGTAACGTAAACCATGCAGCTAAAGAAACGGCCAAACGGGTCTTTGCGAACAAACAAACGCAGAAGATCGCGATCTTGCATTTGAACTACGCCAGTACCGACTTCTAGCAATTCTTCTTCACGAGCTTGAAGCAGTTCATCTCGCGGGTAGTTTTCTAGAATGTTGTGCAGAGCTTTGTAAGAGTATGAACCTTCACGGTAACCACTCGCGTCTAAGATACGCTCTACTTTCTCGCGAACAAGAGGAATAGTTTCAACGGTTTGGTTATAAACGGCAGAGGTGTAAAGACCAGTAAAGCGGTGTTCACCAATGACCTTACCGTTCTTATCGAACTTCTTAATACCAATGTAATCATTGTAAGCTGGGCGGTGAATGCGTGAAGCCGTGTTGCCCTTGGTTACGATAAGTACATACGGTTTTTTCGCTTCTAAGCGTGCCGAGTCAGAAAACTCAGACAGCTTAACGTTACGCACACGATCTGAATTCGCAAACAAACCAAGGCCTTGCTCCTTGGTCGGTTGTAGTTCTGTGTCGCCATTTACAGAAACAAGGTCATATTCCTTGTAGCCCATAAACGTAAAGTTGTGCTCGCCTAACCAACGAAGAAACGCCAACGTCTCATCAAAACGTTGGCCGTCTACAGGAATACTTTCTTTTTGCTTTTCAACTTGATTCGTTACTTCCTCAAGTTTTTCAACCATCTTCAGCCAATCGTTCACGACTAAACCAGTATCGGTAAAGATATCCAGTAGTTCCGTTTTGAGCGCTGTCATTTCAGCTTTGCTGCTAAGACGGTCTACTTCGATATGGAAAAGCGATTGGAATGCACCTTCGTTATTGCTCACGCCGACAACACTGCCCTTATCAGTGCGAGAGATTTGTGTTGGATTGTGAAGCATAAGGTGAGAAGAAAGGTCTAGGCGAGTCAGCGCCATTTTTACAGAGTCTACAAGGAATGGGCTATCTGGTACGACTATCTCTACGATAGTGTGAGTAGATTGCCAACCTTGACGACTTACTGTCGGGTTAAAAACACGAACAGAGATTTGGTCAGCTTTCTTTTCATTGATGTGATGCCATAAGCTAACTACAGCACCATATAAATCGGATTCGTTTCTCTGAGTTAGATCGTCGTGAGAAACATTACTAAACAAGTGTTGAGCAAGTTGAGTTACGAGAGGTCGATGAGCAAGGTCAAGTTTGTCTTGAATCAGTTTGTAAACTTTTTCAAGTAAAACTGGAACCACAGTTTCACGTGCGGTCATAGTCACACTCCACAATTAGAATTTTATTTTATTATTAGGGGGCTTACTTAAGCTAGCGTTTGAATCAAGCCTTCAAGGCCAGTTCTACTAACGAGTTAAGCAAAGGTAATGCATTCATTTATTGTAAAAGCATTATTGATAAATAGTTAATTGTTTTAGAGGTGGTAAGAGGTGAAATGTTTGATTATGTGATTAAGATTCCCTTTAACTCACTAGGCACGCCAAGCTTTACAGAGCTTCCAACTTAATAAACTTATTTTTTTGGTCAGTTGTTAACCTAAACTGTCCTCTAACCCCTATTTGTGTAAGAAATGGTCTGAAGCGAGTTGCAGGTAGCTGTAAGCGTAACCCTGTTGTTGTTATCACTTGAACTTTACTTGCGGCACCCGAGTAGCTAGCCAAAAACTGCTGATATGAGATGTTAAGTTGGAAAATATAGCGATTCATACGATACCTGTATACATATACAGTGCCGGTGATTTTTGGCACTTAACGATGTCTGAAAATGAAACTGCTCTAGCTTATCGAAAATTCGATAAGCTAGAAACAAAAAATCAGTGGCAGATATTCTCTACCACTGATGACTTTTCGTTACTAGTAAACTGTTTATTAGCAAACCGCTTATGATCGAACGGTTACCTGAATAAGCGGCTGACTTAAGCCTCTAGTGCTTTTGCCACTTTCTCGAATAAGTCTTTTGCAAGGTTGTCCATGTTCTTCAGCGTCTCAAGTTCTTTTTTGATTAGAGCTTGGCGTTCATCATCGTACTTACGGAACTTAAGTAGCGGGTCAATCAAACGTGAAGCCACTTGCGGGTTGCTGCTGTTCAGTTCACGTAGGATCTCGCCCGCAAACGCATAACCTTGTCCTGACTTGGCGTGGAATTGAACCGGGTTCATGTTTAAGAACGAACCTACCAAGTTACGAGTACGGTTCGGGTTCTTCAAGCTGAACGCTTGGTGCGACATCGACGCTTTAATCACTTCAAGTGCATTAGAACTTGGGTTTGAACCTTGCAATGCAAACCACTTATCCATGACAAGACCATCGTGTTTCCACTTGTCGCTGTAATCCGCCATCAAGGTTTCACGACATGGTAGTTGCGCACTGTTCGCCGCGCCCATTGCAGCCATTGTATCTGTCATGTTGTTTGCTTGTTGGTACATAGCAACAACCAAGTCATTACCCTTTTCAGTATGCGCTAAGTAACTTAGACAAACTTTACGTAGAGTACGCTTACCAATCGAATCGTGATCGATCGTGTATTCTGTTAGTGCATGGCTGTGATAAACCGCCGCTAACTCGTCTTCAAGTTCTGCAGCTAGTGTTACTTTCATTGAGTTAAGAACAGATGCGACCGCATCAATATCAACGCGCTCATACCAACCCGACACTTCGTTATGGCTCGGTAGAGAAAGCATTTCTGCAATAAACGCAGGTTCTAGTGAATCACTAAGCAGTACCCCGCGGAATGCATCAACAACAGAAGCAGAAAGTTCAAACTTTTGACCTTGTTGAACGTTATCTACGTTGCTACGGATGTATTTCGCTAGCAGCATTTGACCCGCATCCCAACGCGAAAATTCATTGCGAGCATTCACCATCAGGAAGATCAGCTCTTCATCCGAATAGTCGTACTCCAGTTTCACTGGCGCAGAAAATTCACGCAGTAGCGATGGGATCGGTTGCTCTGAAACGTTTTCAAACACGAACGTTTGTACCGCTTCTTTCACATCAAGTACATTGTGAACTGGCTGGCCGTTACATTGTAACCCAATCACTTCACCCGACGCGGTGTATAGCTCGATGTCTAGAGGAATATGCAGAGCTTGCTTTTCCGTTTGCTCATGCGTTGGAGCCGTTACTTGGCGAGTTGTTAACGTGTACTCTTTTTTGTCTGCGTCGTAGTGACTTTCAACAGAAAGCGTCGGCGTACCAGATTGGCTGTACCATAAACGGAACTGAGACAGGTCAACGCCCGACGCATCTTCCATTGCAGCAACGAAATCTTCGCAAGTTGCAGCGGTACCATCGTGACGTTCAAAGTAAAGCTTCATGCCTTTTTGGAAACCTTCCTCACCCAACAATGTGTGGATCATTCGGATCACTTCACTGCCCTTTTCGTATACAGTCAATGTGTAGAAGTTGTTCATTTCTATCACTTTTTCAGGGCGAATTGGGTGAGACATTGGACTTGCATCTTCAGCGAATTGTGGCCCGCGAATAATACGAACATTGTTGATTCGGTTTACTGCGCGAGAACCAAGATCAGATGAGAACTCTTGGTCACGGAATACGGTTAAGCCTTCTTTCAAGCTTAGTTGGAACCAATCGCGACATGTCACTCGGTTACCGGTCCAGTTATGGAAATATTCATGACCGATTACCGCTTCGATGCCTAGGTAGTCGGTGTCGGTTGCTGTTTGGTCGTTCGCTAAAACAAACTTAGAGTTAAATACGTTCAGACCTTTGTTTTCCATCGCGCCCATGTTGAAGAAATCAACAGCTACGATCATGTAGATGTCTAAGTCATACTCAAGATTGAAACGCTCTTCGTCCCACTTCATTGAGTTAATCAAAGAAACCATCGCGTGGTTTGCGCGGTCTAGATTGCCTTTGTCGACAAAGATTTCTAGGTCAACTTTGCGGCCTGATTGTGTGGTGTAAGCGTCACGAAGTACATCAAAGTCACCGGCAACAAGAGCAAACAAGTAAGCAGGTTTTGGATGTGGGTCTTGCCACTTAACCCAGTGACGACCATTTTCAGCATCACCTTCATCTATACGGTTACCATTACTAAGTAAGAATGGATTTTCTGCTTTGTCTGCGATTACCGTTGTGGTGAATTTTGCCAATACATCAGGGCGGTCCATGTAGTAAGTAATACGACGGAAACCTTCAGCTTCACACTGAGTACAGAATGCGCCACCCGACTTATACAAACCTTCAAGTGCACTATTCCCTTCAGGATTTACTTTCGTCACGATCGTGAGTGTGAAATCTTTCGGTAGTCCGCTCAGTGTCAGTTGAGTTTCAGATTGCTCGAATTGCGTCCACTCTTGACCCTCAACTAAAACAGAAACCAACGTCAAACCTTCACCATCAAGTACTAAGGTCGAACTATCTTTCTCTTGCTTAACACTAGACACCGCCGTAATGATGGACGCTGAATCGTACAAATCGAAAGTAAGATCGATTTGAGAAATAGTGTGAGATGGTGATTGATAATCTTTACGATACTTGGCTTGAGGTGTATGTGCCATGACGGGTTCCTTTTGATCGTTATACGTAATTGTATTTTAACTGTATATATCTAAAGGTTGAGCGCCAAGAACACAAGGGGAATATTGAAAAAAGGAGGCATTGTAGTAAAACGCCTCCATGTTTTGCTATTTTATCAACCAAATCAGGAAGGAACGGCTAATAAATGAACTATGATCCATATTATCAACAAGCCTGACTTTGCGCATCCAACTCATCATTATCGAATACGATTGAGTACTGCAAACATGTCGCCTTCTTCACCTTGAAGCGTCAAGACGTCGCTGTTTAATGTGTAACGAGTACCATGCTCGCCATTTTCATACAGAAGCACCAATTGATCGCCTTCTGTGTAATACACCCCTCGACGAACAACTTCACTCCCCACTTCATCGGACACTCTGAACATAAATACAAAGTCAGGTTGAAGCACTAAATCCATTTTTTGAATATTACTCGCGCGCAAGTCGCTTCCGGACAATTCGGCGCTTGACCATATTCCCGCCAATGCATTTGGTAAAGCCTTGGTGAACATAACACCGTTGAGGTTCAACATATTATGGTTACTGCTATAGGCGTAAACTTGAGGTTCAGAGGTGTTTAAACCCAAAATAATGGTATCTTCATTGGCGTTATACAAGCCTTCCCAATGGTCGACACTGTAGTCTTTCTTTTGAATATCAATGGAGAATGAATAATTTGAATCAAGGGTTAGCTTTATCGCTCTAAAATTTTCAGTACCTTGTTCAGGATCTGGGTTCATCAAATACCAATCACCAAGCAGTAAAGGAAGGTCAAAATGAGATAGATTGCTGTCACTTTTTGATTGCTGCTCGCTTGAAGCGACCTCACTCCCAAAAGCAACAAAACTTAAACAAGATAAAAATAGTAGAATCCATTTCATACGCGCCCCCTCGTTTTCTTTAAGCTTAGGCACGTAATGAATAGAAAGCGAAAAAATTTGATCTAAGTCACTAAATTTTAAATGCGAAGTAACTGAATTTTAAATACGAAGTGCTACGCGACATGATCACTCGCAAAAACACCCTTTAAAAATGCGTTATTAAGAATATACTCAAGCATTAATAGACGAGAAATGGCCTCGATTTTTGTCAAATCGCAGATAGAAAAAAAGCGAGCCTAAGCTCGCTTTTTTAAAAATCCCACCTTTAACAAGGCACGTTAGCGTCTATTTTTTTATCATATCCAGCATGATAGCGACAGACTCATCAAGATAAGCATCTGGGACTTCGTAATCTTTAGGGATATCATCCAACGTTTTAAATGCCTCTAACTTAGCGGCTTTTTGACGTTGATTGATACGCTCTAGACGAAGCACATCCCCATCATCACTCTCTTGTTGACGTACTTTTTCGTTCAGAGAAAGGTCGTTATCATCTTTATCAGCCTTATATTTTTCAATATCTTGCGCGATAAAGCCAAACTCCATGTCTGTCGCAATACGAGCTTGGTGTTGAGCGGTTAAAGCAGCAACTTGCTCATCGTTACGCTGTAACACTGAATAGTTAGCTTTCTCTATGCTGTCCCAAGGCAGAGCATTATCTTCAACACTTTCACCAGTATCTGCTGGATCAATTGCCGTTGGGTAAGCAATATCAGGCACTACACCTTTGTTTTGCGTACTTCCGCCATTGATTCGGTAGAATTTCTGGATGGTGTATTGAACGTAGCCTAACTCTTTATCGAACAAATCATAAATATGATTCAAAGAGCGGTGTTGTTGCACCGTTCCTTTACCGAAAGAGTTTTCACCAAGGATGATTGCACGACCATAATCTTGCATCGCTGCTGCAAAGATTTCAGATGCTGAAGCACTGTAGCGATTCACCAATACCGTTAATGGACCTTGGTAACTAATTTCGCCATCAGTATCACTGTTCACTTTTACACGACCGTAGCTATCACGAACTTGAACAACGGGCCCCTCTTTGATAAACAAACCAGAGAGTTCGGTTGCTTCCGTTAGTGCACCACCACCGTTGTTTCGCAGATCAACAATGATACCTTCGACACCTTGCTCTTTAAGTTCGGTGATCAGTTTATCAGTGTCTTTAGAAAGGCCAACATAGAAGCTTGGTACTTCTAGTACGCCAATCTTCTTGCCATCTTTCTCGATAACTTCTGATTTAACAGCGCGGTCTTCTAAGCGAATCTTATCGCGTACAATTGTGACAACGTGACTTTTTGCATCTTTACCATCTGGCAAGATCTGTAGCTTAACTTTAGTCCCTTTCGGTCCTTTAATTAATTGCACTACATCGTCTAAACGCCAGCCGATAACATCAACAATATCTTCGCCATCTTGGCCGACACCAACAATACGGTCACCATCACTCAATTGTTTGCTGTTTGACGCAGGGCCACCAGCAACGAGAGATCGGATAACGGTGTAGTCGTCTGTCATTTGAAGTACAGCACCAATGCCTTCTAGAGATAGATTCATCTCAGACTGGAATTGCTCTGCATTTCTTGGAGAAAGGTAACTGGTATGAGGGTCAACTTCTCGCGCGAATGCGTTCATGTAGATCTGGAAAGCATCTTCGTTGTGCGATTGCGTAATACGCTTCATCGCATTGTTGTAACGCTTTTCCAAAACTTCTTGAATCTCTGGCCACTCTTTACCTGTAAGTTTTAGATTCAACGCGTCGTATTTAACACGCTTCCTCCAAAGCTCATTCACTTCAGCGATATCTTTTGGCCATTCCGCTTCGCTACGATTGAGCTCAATACTTTCATCAGTATCAAACTTAATCTCAGTATCTAGTAAAGACAGCGCATATTGGAAACGTTCAAAACGCTTCTGCATGGACAAATTATAAACATCGAATGCAATTTGGTTATTACCGGCTTTCAGTTGGTCATCAATTTGTTTAGATGAAGTAGCGAAAGAGTCAATATCAGCTTGAGTGAAGATATTACGGTTATAATCCAACATCTCTAAATAACGATTAAAGATAGCTTGGGAGAAATCATCGTTGAGATTGAAGTGTTTATAGTGGGAACGAGTAAATCGAGAAGTAACACGTTTACTAGCAGTTTCGTGTTGAACCTCAGGAGCGAGTAGAGGTAAATCGTCCTGATTTAATTTGGCTTCAAGAGCCTGAGCTGAAGCTGCTAGCAAAAAGCTAGCAGCAATCAGTGTCAATTTTGAACGGCATTTCATGCGTAGGAGTATCTCCTTTAAGCGCGCAAGTGCTCCGCTTTAACAACCATTTGTAGGCCGTTTGCTAACTGAACACGCACATCTTCCTTATTGATTTCAACAATGGTCGCAGCCATGTTTCCCGTACCCATGTTCACATTTACTTCTTTACCAGTGATAAATTCATCGGCGTTCAAAGCGCGTGTTTCTACAGGCTTTTCTACTTTCGGTGCTTTAGGCGCTTGACGACGAGGCTGTTGAGCTTTTTTCGCTTTAGCTTTCGCTTTGCCTTCGTCACGAGCTTTCTGTGCTTGTTCTTTACGACGAGCCTGAACTTTCGCTTTGCTTTCTGCAAGTGTCGCTTTAGCGTGCTCAACGTGCTCTTCTTCTAGTGTGCCACATACGTTGCCGTCTAGGTCAACACGTTCTGCGCCAGCTTTTACGCCGTGCAGGTAACGCCATGATGATGTGTACTGTCTTAACGCTGCACGAAGCTGAGTCTTACTTACTTTTTCGTCTTCATTTAGACGTTCAGCAAGATCTTGAAAAATACCAATTTTAAGTGGTTTCGCTTCACCTTCTAGAGTAAAGCATTTAGGGAAACATTCAGCAACATATGCGATAACTTCTTTGCTGTTTTTTAACTTTTCAGTGTTTTCCATGTGGGTTCCTGGTTTTTGCGGTTTTCCGCGAACATTAAGAAAATATTTTTACGTATTATAGAGAGATGCTTGGGAAAAACCACAGTAAGAGAATAATTTATGCCTTGTTCGCGTGCGAATTAAGCAGCTTTTCCACTTCTGCCATGAAAAATGTTAATCCGTCCTCGTCAATTTGAGAAAAACGGCCAACATTTGGGCTATCGATATCAAGAACGCCCGCAATTTTCCCGTCAATCGAAAATGGTATAACGATTTCTGAGTTACTTGCAGCGTCACAAGCGATGTGTCCTTCGAATTCATGAACATCATGAATGCGCTGAACTGTATTCGTCGCGACCGCAGTTCCACACACACCACGCCCTACCGGAATTCGAACACAAGCTGGTTGACCTTGGAATGGGCCAAGCACAAGTTCGTCTTTTTCCTTAGATTGGTCCTGCTTCATTAAATAGAAGCCTGCCCAATTTAATTCATCCAACTCCATGAATAATAATGAGCTGATATTAGCTAGATTAGCAGTTAGATCGGGTTCTGATTCAATTAATGCAACGGCTTGTTTGGTTAAGCGTTGGTAATGTTCTATTTTCATATTAACTTCCAATTAAATTGAGACTTCCATTATCAAGAGAACGCAGTAAAATGCGGCCATCAAACTAAATAGGACTTATTCTCATTACAATGACCAATTCAGAAGACACTATTAGCCGTTCTTGGTTAATAACTCAAGTAAAAAAACACAAGTCCAAATTACTGTTTGCTAACATTATTGCCATACTTGCAACTCTCATTAGTGTCCCTATCCCGTTGCTCATGCCATTAATGGTTGATGAAGTATTACTTGATAAGCCGGCTTCTGGCTTAGAGATGATGAACCATCTACTTCCAACATCGTTGCAGACACCAACTGGCTATATTGCACTGACTTTGCTGTTAGTCATAATCATGCGTACTGTTAGCCAAGCGTTGAACATTCTACAAGGGCGTCAATTCACGCTTGTCTCAAAAACAATTACCTATCAAATGCGCAGTAAGATGATAGATAAGCTTGGCCGCATTAGTATTAGACAATACGAGACCAAAGGCAGTGGCGGTATTAATGCTCACCTGATAACAGACATAGAGACAATAGATAAGTTCATTGGTTCGACTCTATCTAAGTTCATAATTAGCTTCTTAACCGTTTTCGGTACCGCTATCGTGTTGCTATGGTTAGAGTGGCGTTTAGGACTGTTCATTTTACTGGTCAATCCTGTTGTGATTTATTTCTCCCGTAAACTAGGTAGCAGAGTTAAACACCTTAAAAAGTATGAGAACCAATCTTTCGAGCGCTTTCAAAACCGTTTAGTGGAAACCTTAGACGGTATTTACCAACTGCGTGCGGCAAACAAGGAACGTATCTTTCTCGATGAACTTAAGGTTCAAGCAAACCAAGTGAGAGTCGATGCAGACAAATACGCTTGGCAATCAGAAGCTGCTGGCCGTGTTTCGTTTCTGCTGTTCTTATTAGGTTTCGAGCTTTTCCGTGCCGTCGCGATGCTAATGGTGTTATTCAGTGACTTAACGATTGGTCAGATTTTCGCGGTATTTGGTTACTTGTGGTTTATGTTAGGCCCGGTACAAGAGTTGTTAGGGATTCAATTCTCTTGGTATAGCGCAAAAGCAGCACTTCAGCGCATCAACGACCTTCTTCAGTTAGAAGAAGAGAAGCGCCCTATCAGTAAAGTGAACCCATTTAATGAAGATCAAGAAGTGACAGTCGACATTGAAGACGTTACATTCTCTTACACATTAGAAAACACTGTTTTAAATAGGCTGTCGCTGCACATTCCAGCAGGTAAGAAAGTCGCTTTGGTGGGTGCGAGTGGTGGTGGTAAATCTACGTTAATCCAGTTACTGATTGGTGTTTATCAAGCGGATTCTGGATGCATTCGTTATAACGGCGAAACCACCGACGACATCAGCTTCGATGTAATACGCAGTCAAATTGCCGTTGTTTTACAACAACCTATACTTTTTAACGATACATTAAGGCATAATCTGACGCTTGGTGCTGAATACGATGAAATGTCGTTGTGGCGTGCACTTGAAGTCTCTCAAATGCAAGATGTCATCAAGCAACTGAGTAATGGCTTAGATACACAAATTGGTAGGAATGGCGTTCGACTGTCTGGCGGGCAACGACAACGCTTAGCGATAGCCCGAATGGTGCTGAGCAATCCTAAGTTTGTTATTCTAGATGAAGCGACATCAGCACTCGATACAGCAACAGAGTCAGCACTGCATAAAGCGCTGAGCGAGTTTTTGAAAGATCGCACAACTTTGATAGTGGCTCATCGATTATCAGCGGTGAAACAGGCCGATCTAATCTATGTTTTAGAAGATGGGCAAGTTACACAGACAGGAACACATGGTGAATTGGTTGAACAACAAGGATTATATCAAACACTCTACGGCAGTGTGCAATCGCACGCCTGATGTTTATTGTTCTAGAGATTTAAATCAGTGTTGTTCTAGGCATTTAAATCAGGTTAAAAGTCTGATTAGTGTTTCAACTTGGGAGGTCGCGTGACCTCCCCATCCGTAACCAACTCTTTATCAACTAAGCAGCAGTTATCGACTCGGCACCAGTGCGATAGTAGCTCTGTACGTCTTTGTCAGGGCTGCGAACTTCCCGTTGATAAAATGGACATACCTTTGGGGAAATCCGCTTACTGCCCAAGATGCGGTACTCAGCTTTATAGAGGTGGCACCCCTAGCCTGTCTGGAAACCTTGCAATCGCTATTACCTGCTTATTGCTGTTCATCCCCTCACACTTTTTTGAATTCATCAGTATTCGCCTGATTGGTGTCATGATACCTGCGACGTTACCATCTGGCGTATTTACTTTAATGGGTGAAGGCTTCCCTCTACTTGGCTTGTTGATCTTATTCTGCAGTTCGATCGCCCCGTTACTTGTTTGTACCTCGGTACTCATCACCCATTTATCATTGCGCTTTAAGATTTTCACACCATTTCGTTATGCATTAGCTATCATTCAGACACTTAAGCACTGGATGATGTTGGATGTGTTTCTGGTGAGCGTGGCAATCTCGTGCTTCAAATTACAAGATTACTCAGATATTTTCGTCGGCCCTGGTTTAGTTGGTCTGATTCTACTGCAACTTTTCAGTGTGTTACTGGTAAGCCGAATCAGTGTGCGCCGCTACTGGGAAGCTTGGGCTCAAGAGTCTGACTACTCTTTCGATCAAAGTAAGAACGTACACTGTCATAACTGTCACCTGTCTCAGCCTGATGGGCACACTTGCGTGCGTTGTCACCATGACTTATATCATCGCAAACCCTACTCTGTACAAAAGACATGGGCTCTACTTTTTGCCGCCTCAGTGGCTATCGTGCCGGCCAACGTCATTCCAATTTCTATCGTGATAACAAACGGGCAAAGACTAGAAGACACCATCATCTCCGGTGTCGCTTCGCTAATTAATAGCGACATGTATGGCATCGCAGCAATCATTTTTATTGCCAGTATCGTCGTGCCTGTCGCGAAAATACTTGGTCTAACGTATATCTTAATTTGTATCAAAATGAAGCGTGCGGTTTACCATAGACAACGTATGACCATCTATTTCATTGTGAAATGGGTGGGAAAGTGGTCGGTAATGGATCTGTTCGTTATTTCGATCATGATGACCTTGGTCGACCGTGGACAAATTTTAAACTTTACACCAGGTTATGGTGCAGTCGCTTTTGGCGTCGTGGTTGTTCTCACGATGCTGGCGGCGGAAAGCTTAGATCCTAGGCTAATTTGGGATAACTACACCTCTAAAGATGAGTCAGTGAATGAACAACGATAACCAATCACAAACGTCATATTCACCAGAAGTCAGGAAAAACAAAGGTATTTCCCCTTTGTGGATCCTGCCGATACTAACCGTCGCATTAGCGGGTTGGTTGGTCATGAAATCGATACACGATGCAGGACAACGTGTGCAGATATATTTCTCAGATGCCGCAGGTTTAGTCGCAGGTCGAACGACAATTCGCTACCAAGGCTTAGAGGTGGGTATGGTGCGCGACATTACCTTGTCCAAAGATTTATCGAGCATCTATGTCGATGCTGACATCTACCCAGAAGCGAAAAAGCTACTCTCAAAAGGCACGCGTTTCTGGCTCGTAAAACCAACGGCAAGTTTATCTGGTATCTCAGGGTTAGATGCGCTTGTTTCAGGTAACTATATCGCTATCCATCCTAGCGAAACCAAGCAAGAACCAGAAACCGTTTTCCAAGCCTTAGAATCATCCCCTTCTGACTTATTGGCTTCGGAAGGCCTGAATATTTCATTGACGACCAAAGACCTGGGGGGGGTATCTGTTGGCTCTCAAATCGTTTATCGTAAAATTCCAATTGGTGAAGTTTACAACTACCAGCTAAACGACAACGCAAAATCCGTGACGATTCAAGCGGCGATTAAAGATGAATACAGCCATATCATTACCGACCAAAGCCGTTTTTGGAATGTCAGTGGCTTAGGTGCCAGTATTGGATTTTCTGGTGTCGACGTACGCTTAGAAAGCCTCAGTGCTCTGCTTGGCGGTTCAATTGCGGTCGACTCTCCGGGAGAGGGTCAACCCGTAGAGATGAACACCAAATTCAAACTTTACCCAGATTTGAAAACAGCCGGTCGTGGTATCTCGATCAAGATAGCCGTACCCGACGACAACAAGATCAGTGCAACGGGCGCTCCGATCATGTATCGAGGCATCGAAATCGGTCAAATCACTGACCTATCTTTAAGCGAAGGGCGTGAAAACGTCGTTGCATCGGCTGCAATCCAACCGGCATTCAGTGACTTTTTAAATAGCGGCAGTCAATTCGTTTTAGAGGAAGCTGAACTATCACTTACTGGAATGAAAAATATTGCCAACTTAGTCACGGGGAATTTTCTAACCTTGGTTCCAGGTGAGGGTGAAAAAGCGCGTCGATTTACTGCGATTCGCAAAAATGAGTTCAGTCAGGAACAAGAAAAATCCGTTGCGATTCGCTTAACGTCAAACAATTCATTCGGGTTGGATGTCGGTACACAGTTACTCTACAAAGGCATTGCTGTTGGCTCTATCATCCAAGTGGGTTTAGTCGATGGTGTGGGAACTGGCTCTGATAAGCACGAAGTGTTTATGGATGCGCTTGTCGATAACGAATATGCTCACCTAATCAAAAGCCATAACCGTTTCTTTGTGACAGGCAGTGCGACTGCAGAGCTAACCGAATCAGGCTTGAGTGTTACGGTCCCACCAGCAAAACAACTTCTTACTGGCTCAATAAGCTTTGTTAGCGAAGGTCAGTCGAAAGCACGAACTGACTATCAGCTTTTCCAAAGCAAATCGTTAGCAGAAATCGCCAAGTTTAATCAGTCTGGCTCAAAGACGCTTTCGTTGTTTGCGAGCGAGCTACCTTCAATTTCTAAAGGAAGCCCACTACTCTACCGCAACCTACAAGTGGGTAGCATTTCTGATTTTCAGCTTGTCGATGGTGGCGTGAGAATCAAAGTCACGATCGAAAATCGTTACACACACTTACTCAATGAACATACTGTTTTCTGGAACCGCTCAGGCGTTGAGATTGATGCGTCGCTATCGGGTATCAGTATTAAAGCAGCCCCCGTTAAAACGCTTATTCAAGGCGGTATTGCTTTTGACTCTCTTCCGGGAATAGACAACAAACTCGGTGATGTGTGGAAACTTTATAAAGATTCGAAATCCGCGCGAAAATTTGGTCGTGCGATTACGATTACCTCTTCTGGCGATCAAGAAGTCAGCAAAGGCATGGCGATCAAATATCAAGGCGTCACCGTCGGTGAGGTTACCTTGGTGATTCCTAACTTCAATAAAGGCGGTATTGAAATTACTGCGCGTATTTTACCTGAGTACGTAGACAAGATTGCCGTTGCGAAGAGTCACTTCTGGTTAGCAGAACCTGAAATCGGCCTTAATGGCATCAAAAACGTCTCTGCACTGCTCTCTAAGCACATCAACGTAGACCCGGGCAATGGTGACAGAAATACGAAATTTAAGCTTAGCAAGGGGCCAGTACAGCCTGAAGGCAAGATATTCCAGCTACAAAGCGAAACGCGAGGCTCGATATCTGAAGGCACACCTATCCTATTCCGTGAGCTAGAAATCGGCAGTGTTATTGATGTTCAGTTAGGCGAGTTTGCTGACCGAATCATCTCTACGATTCAAATCGAACCTGACTACGCGTATCTGATCCGCGCAAACACCGTGTTCTGGAACGTATCTGGTGTCGATGTCTCTATCGGTCTCTCTGGCGCAAACATCAAAGCTGGAACGGTAGACAGCTTGTTAAGAGGTGGTATTACATTCTCAACGCCACCGACCAATGAACTTCAGCCAGTGGCAAACGAAGATCAGTCTTTCTATCTCTATCCTAAAGCCGAAGATGAGTGGAAATCATGGAGAACCGCAATTCCTCGCCCATAAAGTGAACCCTCAGAAGCTCCATGCAAATTAATACCGCTTAACAAAGAATAATTCATCATCAAAATGCAGCCATTCGGCTGCATTTTTGTTGTTTGCTATAAATATGGTTTAGGACGGCCTCATTTTGCTTTAAACTCCCCCGCATCAATGCAATAAATCGAGACACTCTTTTGCACGCTAACGTATATATTCCTGAAGAATTCCTAACGCACATCGAATCAATCATGCCTAGTCATCTAGATATAGCTTCTTTTGTCGCGTCATGCCAAAAACCACTTCGTAAAAGTATTCGAGTCAACACATTGAAAATCAGTGTTGAGGACTTCTTAGTACGAGCAAAAGACAAAGGCTGGGAACTGGAACCTGTACCTTGGTGCGAAACGGGGTTTTGGATTACAGCTGATGAAAGTGAAGCGCCACTAGGTAATACGGCAGAACACATGTCTGGCCTTTTCTATATCCAAGAAGCCAGTTCTATGATGCCACCGTCAGCACTTTTCCAAGGTGGGGCTGACTACCAAGCCGTATTAGACACTGCGGCTGCACCCGGTTCTAAAACAACGCAAATCGCGGCGCTAATGAATAATCACGGCGTATTGATTGCCAATGAATACGCAGCAAGCCGTGTGAAAGTCCTTCACGCTAACATCGAACGTTGTGGTGTTCGTAATGCCGCTCTAAGTAACTTTGACGGTCGAGTTTTCGGTGGTTGGTTACCAGAACAGTTTGATGCTGTGTTGCTAGACGCGCCCTGCTCTGGTGAAGGTACGATTCGCAAAGACGCTGATGCGATGAAGAACTGGACGTATCAATCTGTAGTCGATATTGCTGACACTCAAAAAGATCTGATCGAAAGTGCTTTTCATGCTCTCAAACCTAACGGCGTGCTGGTTTACTCAACCTGTACGTTAAGCACGGAAGAGAACCAACAAGTGTGTCACCATCTAAAAGAGACCTTTGGTGATGCGGTAGTGTTCGAATCTCTTGAATCACTATTCGACAATGCTAAAGCAACCACGACAGAAGAAGGCTTTCTACACATTTTTCCACAAGTGTATGATTCAGAAGGTTTCTTCGTTGCACGCATCCGTAAACTAGCGTCTGTGACACCACCAGAAGTGAAAAAACGTCTGGGCAAATTCCCATTTGAAAAAGCGTCAAAGAAAGCTCAACAAGAAGTCGCTGAACATCTGCTGGGCGCACTCGATATCGAACTACCAAGTGATACTCAAGTTTGGATTCGTGACAAAGACGTTTGGCTATTCCCGGAAGCGCTAGAACCTATGATCGGTGAGTTCCGTTTCTCTCGCATGGGCATCAAGATCGCTGAAACACATAAAAAAGGTTACCGCTGGCAGCACCAAGTCGCGACAACGCTCGCAACAGGCAATGAAGCCAACATTGTAGACCTTAGCATTGAAGATGCTCGTGAATGGTTCATGGGACGCGATGTTCGCCCTGAAGACTTGTCAGGCAAAGGTGAAGTACTAGTGAAGTACAATGGTGCGATCATCGGCCTTGGTAAGTGGGTTGGCAACCGAGTGAAGAACGGTTTACCACGCGAACTCGTGCGCGATAAGAACCTATTCTAAATAGCTTTCGGGCTTAACGGCTTAACGAATCGCACAAACAAAAAGCCCAAACAATGTTAATTGTTTGGGCTTTTTCTATTCTACCGGTCATGTAACTCTGTGTGCGAGCGCTTGTAAATCAACGACTAATTATACAAACATCAATTCAAGTCACTATTTCAAATAAGAAAAATCGCACTTTAGGGAATCTAAACTAGACTTCAACCTAATAGTCAAAAGATTGAAACGATTAGCGTAGGCTCTTCGGAGCCCTTTCCCCTAAGCCCAAACAGGAAGGTTTGGGCTTTTTTTTGACCGAAAGGATCGCTTATTTAACTAAGCTGATACCTTCTTTGTCGATAGTGATCTTGCCAGATTTGTACAAACCACCAATTGTCTTCTTGAACGTACCTTTACTGGTTCTGAATGCAGAGAAAATAGCTTCAGGAGAAGACTTATCATTCAAAGGCAGGTAACCGCCCTTCTTCTCAAGAAGATCCAGAACCTTAGTGCTTAGGTCATCCATCTTAGCGACACCAATTTTCTGAAGAGACAAATCAATCTTACCGTCTTCTTCACGAACATTTTTAATGTAGCCTTTTAGTGTCTTACCAATAAACAGCTTACCGATGATGTCTGATGGGAAAATCATACCCCAGTGTTCACCGTTCACGATCGCTTTGTAACCAAGTTGGCTGCGCTCAGCGATAATGAGATCAACTTGTTCATTTTGCTTATAAGTCGCAGGTGTGTTGTCTAACCATTTGTTGAACTTCGTTGTACCAACGATACGGCTCGATGCTTTATCGATATACACATATACTAAGATTGACTGGCCTTCGTTTAAACGGCCGCGCTGCTCGCTGAAAGGAACAAGAAGGTCCTTACCTTTCACGCCCCAGCTCATGAATGCACCAGTGCTGTTAACACCTTCAACCGTCATCAAGCCAAACTGCCCTACTTGAGCTATTGGTTTTTCAGTTGTGGCAGCGATCTGGTTGTCAGAATCAATGTATAAAAAAACATCTAGCTTTTGACCAATTTCAACACCTTCAGGAGTAAATCGTTTCGGCAGCAACACGGTTCCATAGTCGCTCGCGTCAAGGAATACACCGAAGTCTGCTTGTTTTACTACTTCTAGGTTGTTTATTTGACCAATATTAATCATCAAGATTGTCTCTACTTTAAATTTGGCGGTGATTATACGTGATCTCTGATATGCTTTCGCTAGTTTCATTCATATTTTTATATTCTAGGAGACATCGTTGATCACCGTTGATAAACAAGATGCGATAACACTTAAAATTAACCATGCGATGGCGAAGACCAAAAAGCTCGATATGGACGTTTATCTATTCATTCCCGGTGAACTCGGACTGACTCCGGAAGTACTTTCTGAAAGTGCCTTCTTCTACAGTTCAATTACTCAAAAGCGCGCTTACTACAGTGATAAGACACTATTACCATTGGTACACAGCCGCTTGGCAAAACGCGGACGCTTATCGACGACACAGTATCGTGTGAGTTTGAGTTTGTTCGCCTATCAATACGTGATTGCTTTAGATAAAGCCGTGAGCAGCTTGAACAAGACAGATAGTGACGACGTAACGGCTGATGACGTCGATGAAGTCATCGAACTGGCTTTGGATATCCTCAAGAAGCTTCGTCGTAGTATTCCTTATGAAGAAAACCTAAAGCGCTATTATGCCAATATTGATAATTACCTTTCTTGGTACACGGAGCAAAAGTTCTTATCTTTGGTATCACATATGCCACGTGGCAGTGAATACTCGACGATAAAAGAGCGACTCTTGACGCTTTGTGAAAAAGAGACCGCCCATCGAAAACTTAATCGCTATAACTCAGCGAAGGTACGAGAAGACGTAACACGTTTGAGCAACAAGATGCGACTGTTGCGACGTTTGATCGAACACCCTATCGTCCTCAAAGAAAAGACGACATCAATGGGTAAGAACGTGAAGAGAGCAGTTAAAGGCATCGCCACAGGCTTGGTCATGGTGGTAGTTACCACAACCGTTATATTAGCTCGCGACTTTCTAGGAGAGATTACTGCATCTTTCATCGTATCGATGTCATTCATTTACGCTTTGCGTGAAATCTTCAAAGATGATTTAAGAGACATACTGTGGCGCTGGCTGCGTAAAGGCAAACCCAAGTGGAAGCGTCGCTACTTTGATCCAACAACCAATAAATCTGTCGGCCATAAGCTTGAATGGTTGGACTACGCGAATTTTTCTAAGTTAGCAGACCGTATTCAATCAATACGCAAGAAACGTGTTGTTCAACGTGAAGAGCAAATTTTGCACTATCGTTCGCATACAGAAATGTCGACATCGACATTCATGAGTGGTTACGAAGAGACTCGTGAAACGGTATCGATCAGCCTCAGAGCACTGACACGCTTAATGGACAAGGGTTCAAATAACGTATATCGAATGAATGAAGGGCAAGTAAGCCGAGAATCAGTAGAAAAACGCCACCTGCTCAACCTGATCATTAAAGAGAACAATCACGATGATGAGCCTACCTATTACCGCTGGAAAATAGTCATGAACCGTTCAAAAATCGTTGATATCGAGCAAATCACTCAAGAATCATAACGTTGTTAGGATGTGCGGTACGGTATGTGGGTATTCAATTCACATACCGCTCCTCCACTTGTTCAACGACTTCTGTCGAACTATGATCTAGCTGGGACTTTCTTAATCGAAAGTGTTAGCGTGAATTCCGCCATTGGTTCGTCGCCATGCAAAGACGGGCAGGTCGCTATGATGGTCACTGGTTGATTCACACGCTCGCCAGTAGACATGGTTTCTGCCAACATAGTGTTGATCAGCTCACCATCGTTACAAGTGAAGTGTACGTCACCTTCTGGACGCTTCAAGAAATTACCTGTCACCTCTTTAAATGCCAAAGAAATCTTTTCGCCCTGCTGCTGAGATTTACTCATAGCAAGGAAACCACCTGCTACGTCAGCTCCCACAGCTAACACACCAAAATACATGCTATTGAGGTGGTTCTTAGTTCGCCTTTTGAGAGGAATTTTCACTTCAACATGTTGATTATCCAGCGCGAGCAGTTTTGGTCGACATAGCCAGATCAGAGGTACTTTGAAAAAGCCAAACATGCTCAAGTAGAAATTTGCTTTTTGTAGAGGGGTCAGCATTCGGATTACCTAGTCAAATAAGTCATCAGACCAGTTAATCGATTAGCGATGTGCATGTCAAAAAAATGTTACAAAAAAGAGATATCATCGCATAATGATATCTCCCTTTTTCTCTAAGCTTTAGTGACTTAGATAAACTCATACAGCAAGTTGATTTATCTAGACAATAAGCTGGTTTATGCAGTGATAACTGTTTCTACACCTTCGAGATCCGCAATGAACCCTTGTAAGCGCGGGTAGTCCACCAGGCCTTGAGTCACAAGCAGGACGGGCTTCTTCGCGTTCAGTGTTGCTTTAACAATCATATTCAACAAGGTAATAACTGCCTCGTTTTGAGGATCAAAAGCGTGTTGCTGAGCTTCATTGTGCTTGTCTACACCTAAAGTGAAAGACGCTAAGCTATCAACGTTTACCACAACACCATCAAAATAATGCAGTAATCTTTCGCTTAGTAGCACTGCAGACGGCACATCGCACGAGAACAGAACTTTCAAACCATTAAGCCCGCGTGGTAAGCCTTGCTCTGCAAGCAAATCAATAATCTTAGCAGCATCGCTTAATGCTCGTACATACGGTACAACCACTTCAACGTTAATACCCTGCTCTCGCAGCGCTTTAATAACCTGGCACTCTAAAGCGAAAGCCTTGCTGTACTCGGCTGTCGCATAACGCGCAACCCCACGAACACCTAAGGCCGGATTTATCTCTTCGGCTTCACAGCTACCACCAAGTAGCGAACGGAAGCCATAGCTATCAGCACTACTTAACGCAATACGAACAGTGGCGTGGTTTGGCTGAACGGCTGCTTGAATGGCAATCACTAAGGTCGAAACAAAATGCTCATCGACTGTTTTATCGCCAAGGATCGCATCTAAAGAGGTTTTTTCGATATCAGTCAGTGTTTCTAAATGACTTTCAATACTTGGATGATAGAAGACACGATCCATGACCAATTCAGATAATGAAACGTATAAGTGGTTGGAATTATTATTATCGTTGTAAGAAGGCAGCACATCACCTAAGACAAGTTCTGGGTGCAAAGTGCTTTGATTTTCTTGAGTCATTGCTGCTCCAGCATTTTTATGTTGTGTTCAAACGAAAATACCGATAGCTGCCTGTTAATACAAGTGAAAATCCCCCATTTGACGTTGGCCTGCTGATAAAAATGAGAATATTAGCAATAACAGAGATAACTTTGACTTAAGAGAGTTTATTCCTCTGTTCAATTCCGTTATCTTAACCACTTCGCAATAGAATAAAAAAGCTATCACATGCCATTAAAAACTGATGAGTTGAGAACCCAAGCTCTGGGTCCTATGCCAACTCCTGCCGAACTAGGCAATGCACACCCTATTACTGACGACGTTGCTGAGCGCATTAAGAATTCTCGCCGCCAAATCGAAGATATCCTAACGGGTCGTGATAATCGCCTATTAGTTATCGTTGGTCCTTGCTCTGTTCACGATACAGATGCGGCACTTGATTACGCTGAACGTCTAAGCCAGATTCAAGATCAATACAAAGATGAACTATTCGTTGTCATGAGAACCTACTTCGAGAAGCCTCGTACGGTTGTAGGTTGGAAAGGTTTAATTACCGATCCGAATCTCGATGGTTCATACGCACTTGAAACAGGCTTGAATAAAGCACGTAAGCTATTGCTAGATATCAACAAGCTTGGCCTAGCTACCGCGACTGAATTCCTTGATATGATCACCGGCCAGTACATTGCAGACCTTATCACTTGGGGCGCAATTGGTGCTCGCACGACTGAATCTCAGATTCACCGTGAAATGGCTTCTGCACTGTCTTGCCCAGTTGGCTTCAAAAACGCGACTAACGGCAACATCAAAATTGCCATTGATGCGATTCGTGCTGCGCATGCTTCACACTACTTCTACTCGCCAGATAAGAACGGCCGCATGACGGTTTACCGTACTTCTGGTAACCCATACGGTCACGTAATTCTACGTGGTGGCGATAAAGGCCCTAACTTCGATGCTGAATCTGTAGATAACGCATGTAAGCAACTGGCTGAATTCGATCTACCTCAACGTTTGGTTGTAGACTTTAGCCACGCTAACTGTCAGAAACAGCACCGTAAACAGTTAGAAGTTGCACAAGACATTTGTGAGCAAATCAAATCTAACAAGAATCAAATTGCAGGCATCATGGCGGAAAGCTTCATTGTTGAAGGTAACCAGCCAATGACAGATATCAACAACCTAGAATACGGCAAGTCTATTACTGACCCATGCCTAAGCTGGGAAGATACTGCAACAATGCTAGATATGCTTGCAACAGCAATTAAAGATAGAAACTTAGCTTAAGGAAACAACACAATGCCATCATTTGACATTATCTCTGAAGTAGAAGCAGTAGAACTGCGTAACGCGGTAGACAACGCAAACCGTGAACTATCGACTCGTTTCGATTTTCGCGGCGTTGAAGCAAGCTTTGATTACAAAGATGAATCAGTAAAATTGACTGCTCAAGACGATTTTCAACTGAAGCAAATGCGCGATATCCTTCGTAGCAACCTAACAAAACGTAATGTTGATCCTAACGCGATGGAAGCGAAAGCAGCAGACCAAACAGGTCGTACTTGGCACCAAACGGTTATCTTTAAGCAAGGTATCGAAACGGATGTTGCTAAGAAGATCGTTAAGCTAATCAAAGACAACAAAGTTAAAGTTCAAGCTTCTATCCAAGGCGACAAAGTTCGTGTAACGGGTAAAAAGCGTGATGACCTACAAGCTGTTATGGCTCTAGTTCGCAGCGGTGAACTTGGTCAACCTTTCCAGTTTGACAACTTCCGCGACTAATTTTCGAGTTTGAGCGACTGCTTATTGTGGTTGCTCATTCATCAGCACAATGTCGTGTTTAAAATCACAAAAAGCCACTTCTTTTAGGAAGTGGCTTTTTATTTATCGGTCAGTCTTATTCAGGGTCTCTAGCCGATTTGCAAACAACTAAAAAGCGCTCGCTTCAACTAAAATCTATCAACTACCACTCACCTGAGCACTTTTGCAGCAGACAGTTTCAGGTCTTTACCTACCAATAGATTAAACTCTACGCTTGCTGGTGGAATAAACACACACACTCGTAATTTCTCAGCTCTGGCTTGCTCAAGCTTGGTTGATAGCTCTCCGCTATTAACATAGCTCTCTCTTTCTGCATCTCGACGGCATAAGTCTATAAATTCGAATGGACAATCGATTGGTGAAAGTACTAGCTCTGCCTCTTGCATCAGACGTAAAGCCTTCATAGAAAGTAGCTCAACATCTTCTTCAAATTCGATCCAAGTGACCTGCCCTTCACTATCAACTTGCTCAGTCAACGACTGTTGATAGTACGATTCAAGTTGATCCCTATCCGTCACTTGATTAATAAAACTGGACGACAAAAAGCGCTCCCAGAATTTTCGGCGTTCATCAACAGTAGGAAAGGACTCTTTAATTGAATTGCGTTTTGATGCACCGAAGTCCGCTATCAAACCTATGTTCTGTGGCAATACAGTTTCGAGTTTTTCTCTAATATTTCTCACCAAAACAGGTGATGCTCCCCCACTTGAGATCGCTATTTGGATTCGTCCGCGATTTATCATTGAGGGTGTGATGAAGTCACAATAGGGTAAGTCATCGACCACATTGACAAGAATACCCATTTTTTTTGCATCATTATGTACTTGATGATTTAGGTTTGGGTTGTCGGTCGTTGCCCACACTTGTAAGTAGTTTTTCGAGATAAGCTGTGACGAGTAAAAATTTTGAACCCAACGAAGTTTGTCTTCATCGGCTAGCTCTTTTAAGTAAGGTGCGACCTTAGGAGAAACCAAAGTTACATTAGCACCCGCTCGCAGCAAACTGTCGACTTTTCGGCAAGCAACCTCGCCCCCACCAACCACTAGAATTGGCTTATTCTCTACATCCAAAAACATTGGGAAATAACGCATGTTCTTCCTTGAGACTACTTCAATAACTATTCAGACATGCTACCAAATTTGGAGCATATTCATAACTATCCAAGCGTAATAAAAATATTTATTGACCAAATTTCCACCTTTTTTAAGGCTAATGCGCCACCAATAAGACTTTAATTCAGAATATTTACCTAGCCCACCGTCAATATAAAAACCTAAATCTCGTTGCACCAACAGTGTGAACCGTTGCACTATTTACATTCAGTTAACATTTGGTCATTCTAATTGTGTTCGGATTTGTGATTTCATTCAAAATTCTTTTTAAATTATACATTTGTGAAACTACGGATCCTTTCCTAACCTTATAAACAGTTGTTTAAATCGCACACGGTTTCATTTGCAAAATGCAACTCGCTTAATTTGAGCAACAAGGTCATAGACAACGCAACACACAAGAGACACTCAAACGAGTATGAGTATCAGGTGTCACCTGGTTAACAAGGAAGGATACAAATGACAAATAAACTAACACTTCTTGCTTCAGTAGTAGCTGCATCAACTGCGATGATGGCAACATCAGCATCAGCGGCAGAAAGCACTCTGGACAAAGTCACATCTCAAGGTTTTCTAACTTGTGGTGTAAGTACAGGTCTTCCAGGGTTCTCTAACCCTAACTCAAAAGGTGAATGGGAAGGAATTGATGTTGAGTATTGTCAAGCTCTTGCAGCGGCTGTACTCGGTGACAAGACTAAAGTTAAGTATGTACCGCTAACAGCAAAAGAGCGTTTTACCGCGCTTCAATCTGGTGAAATAGACGTACTATCTCGTAACACAACATGGACGCTACATCGTGACACTGCTCTAGGTTTGAACTTCGTAGGCGTTAACTACTACGATGGTCAAGGCTTCATGGTTAAGAAAGAACTTGGACTAACAAGTGCTCAAGAACTAGATGGCGCTTCAGTGTGTGTTCAATCAGGTACAACGACTGAACTTAACCTAGCCGATTACTTCCGTAACAGTGGCATGTCTTACAAGCCAGTGGTATTTGATACGGCAGCACAAACATCAAAAGGTTTCGACGCGGGTCGTTGTGATGTTCTTACAACTGACCAATCTGGTCTATATGCTCTTCGCCTAAATCTAGCTGATCCTAAATCTGCACAGGTACTTCCTGAAATCATCTCTAAAGAGCCACTAGGCCCTGTTGTTCGTCAAGATGATGACAAGTGGTTCAACGTTGCTAAATGGACCCTTTCTGCAATGATTAACGCAGAAGAGTACGGCATCTCTTCTAAGAATGCTGACGAAATGCTTAAGTCAAAAGATCCAAACATCAAGCGTATTCTTGGTGTTGACGGTCCTAAAGGTAAAGGCCTTGGCATTCGTGACGATTGGGGTTACCAAGTCATTAAACAAGTTGGTAACTACGGTGAGAGCTTCGAACGTACTGTGGGTACAGGTTCACCACTACAGATCTCTCGTGGCGTAAACGCACTATGGAATGCGGGCGGCTTTATGTACGCTCCACCAATCCGTTAATAAATTTACAAGCATCAATTAGGGCGGACTTTTCCGCCCTATTTATTAAATGGATTTGAGGTTATAGCAGTATGAAACCTAATGAAACTATTTCTCCAACTCAAGAAAAACCACAGCCCAAAAGTGCCAACCTTTTTTACAACCCCACTTTTCGCTCAATTGTTTTCCAAATTCTCGCCGTCGCGGCGCTTTGTGCTTTCTTTTACACGATTGTAAATAATGCACTCACAAACTTAGACTCCCGTGGTATCGCCACTGGTTTTGATTTTCTCTCCCAAGAGGCTGGTTTTGGTATCGGCTTAACACTGATTGAATACGACGAAACATTCTCATACGGTCGTACATTCTTTATAGGTCTTCTCAATACCGCTTTAGTTTCAGTATTAGGCATCATGTTAGCCACAGTACTGGGCTTTAGTATGGGTATCGCTAGGTTATCTTCAAACTGGCTAGTTAGCCGATTTGCAGCTGTCTACATTGAGATATTCCGAAATATCCCTCTTCTTCTACAAATATTTTTTTGGTATTTCGCCGTTCTACAAGCATTGCCTTCCGCTCGTCAGAGTATGAGCCTTGGTGAAGCTATTTTCTTGAATGTACGTGGTTTGTACTTCCCAGCTCCAGTGTTAGAACAAGGCAGTAGCATTGTCATCGCATCATTGATTGTCGGTATCATCGCTACTTTTGTTATCAACATCTGGGCTAATAACAAACAAAAGCTAACCGGCCAACAAACACCAATGTTGCGAATTGCTGCAGCGCTGATTGTGGGCTTACCATTAGTCACTTACTTTGTTATGGGTATGCCTATCTCTGCGGAGTACCCTGTTCTGAAAGGGTTTAACTTCAAAGGTGGTATCAGCATCATTCCTGAATTGGCAGCATTGATGCTCGCTTTAAGTATCTACACAGCAGCATTCATCGCCGAGATTGTGCGTTCAGGTATTAATGCGGTAAACCATGGGCAAACAGAGGCTGCTATGTCTCTAGGGCTCCCGCGAACAAGAACTCTTAAGCTAGTCATTATTCCGCAAGCATTAAGAATTATTATCCCACCACTAACTAGTCAGTATTTAAACCTGACCAAAAACTCATCACTTGCGATGGCCATTGGTTATCCCGATCTTGTATCTGTCTTTGCAGGGACAACATTGAACCAAACTGGACAAGCTATCGAAGTAATCGCGATGACAATGGGCGTCTACTTAACCCTAAGCCTATTAACATCTGCTCTAATGAACATATACAACCGCAAAGTAGCGTTGGTGGAGAGATAAGATGAGTACACATCAATTTCAACCTGATCTTCCGCCTCCAGCGAATACTGTTGGACCTGTCGGTTGGTTAAGAAAAAATCTATTTAATGGACCAATTAACAGTGTCGTCACTGTGGTGCTTGCTTACTTTGCTTTCACTTTATTATGGGCAATAGCTGATTGGGCATTCTTGAGCGCTGATTGGATAGGAATTACACGCGATGCCTGTACTAGCGAAGGCGCTTGTTGGGTTTTCATTAGCGTCCGTTGGGACCAATTCATGTACGGCTTCTACCCAGAAGCGGAACTGTGGCGTCCTCGCTTTTTCTACGCAACATTAGCTATTTTTGTTGCTTTGTTAGCTTACGAAAAAACACCTAAGCGTACGTGGATTTGGTTATTTTTTGTAAACATCTACCCGTTTATCATTGCGGGCTTACTATACGGTGGTGTATTTGGTCTAGAGGTTGTTGATACCCATAAATGGGGCGGCCTACTGGTTACACTGATCATCGCACTTGTTGGTATCGTTGTATCACTACCTATCGGTGTCGCACTGGCGCTAGGGCGTCGTTCAGAGATGCCAATCATCCGCAGTATGTGTACCGTATACATCGAAATCTGGCGTGGTGTACCACTGATTACGGTTCTATTCATGGCCTCGGTAATGCTTCCGCTCTTTTTATCAGAGGGGATGGAGACCGATAAACTGATACGTGCGCTTGTCGGGGTAGTACTGTTTAGTGCTGCTTATATGGCGGAAGTAATCCGTGGTGGTTTGCAAGCAATACCAAAAGGTCAATACGAAGCCGCTGACGCTCTAGGGTTGAGCTATTGGAAAAAAACGGGGCTTATCATTCTGCCTCAAGCTCTTAAAATCACGATTCCTTCAATTGTGAATACCTTTATTGGTTTGTTCAAAGATACCAGTCTAGTTTTGATTATCGGTATGTTTGATGTACTAGGGATTGGCCAAGCCGCGAATACCGACCCTGAGTGGCTTGGGTATTCAACAGAAAGTTATGTATTTGTCGCGTTAGTGTTCTGGGTGTTTTGTTTTGGCATGTCGAGATACTCGATTTGGCTAGAAAACAGACTTCACACCGGTCACAAACGATAATTAACAAGATCAAGGACGTATTATGACGCAGCAAACAGAAAACAACTCTCAAGGTCTTATGATCGAGTTAAAAGACATGAACAAGTGGTACGGCGAATTCCACGTACTTAAAAACATCAATCTAGAGGTTAAGAAAGGCGAAAAAATCGTTATCTGTGGCCCTTCTGGCTCAGGAAAATCAACGATGATCCGTTGTATCAACCGATTGGAAGAACACCAAAAGGGTCATATCTTCGTTTCAGGTAATGAATTGACGGAAGACCTAAAAAACATTGAAGCCGTGCGCCGAGATGTTGGTATGTGTTTTCAACACTTCAACTTGTTTCCACATCTGACGGTATTAGAGAACTGTACTCTAGCCCCTATTTGGGTCAAAAAGATGCCGAAAGAGGAAGCCGAAGCCATCGCAATGAAGTTCCTTGAGCGTGTAAAAATACCAGAGCAAGCGGATAAATTCCCAGGCCAACTGTCTGGTGGACAACAGCAACGTGTGGCAATTGCTCGTTCTTTGTGTATGAATCCTCAGGTTATGCTATTTGATGAGCCAACATCGGCACTCGACCCAGAAATGGTTCGTGAAGTATTAGACGTAATGGTCGAATTAGCCGAAGAAGGCATGACAATGTTGTGTGTAACGCACGAGATGGGCTTTGCTAAAGAGGTCGCAGATCGCGTCATCTTTATGGATGCCGGTGAAATCATAGAAGAGAACAACCCTGTCGACTTCTTTGAAAACCCACAATCGGACAGGACGCAGAACTTCTTGAGCCAAATCTTGCACCATTAATGTGTTATGATGCATAAACTACAGAGGCGGCTTAGGTCGCCTCTTTATTTTTCGATGTTATCGTTCGTTTTCCAAAGGTTATAAATCATTAGCCAGTAACTATAAAAGTTTGAACATCGAGTGTTAGCGACACTTTATACGTCATTAGAAATACTTTGTTACACCTTCAGAAACACTTAACCGACTATTTTGATTATTATTTTAGATATACAAGAGGAATGAAAGACTTGATTTTTCGAACTTTCAGCCCCATAAATGTACTAATAACTATTGAAGTCACCTTACGAGGAAGATTATGAACAGCCCTATGTTTTCACGCACAGCATCTCAAGAAAGTGCTCTGCAAACCAATAAAGTGTTGCGTAACACCTACGCACTACTGTCTATGACACTACTTTGGTCTGCTGTAGTAGCAGGCGTATCTATGGCGATGAACCTTCCTCGCCCTGGTCTTATCATTATGCTAGTTGGTTTCTACGGTCTTCTATTCCTAACAGAAAAGAACCGTGACAACAGCATGGGTCTAGTCTTCACATTCCTATTTACAGGTTTCTTAGGCTACACCATCGGTCCAATCTTAAACATGTACGTTGGCGCAGGCATGGGTGATGTCATCCTAACTGCACTTGGCGGTACAGCACTGGCGTTTATGGGCGCATCAGCTTACGCACTAACAACTAAGCGTGACCTGTCGTTCCTTAACGGCATGCTATTAGCTGGTTTCGTAGTACTGCTTGTAGGTATGGTTGCAAACATCTTCCTACAAATGCCTCTACTATCATTGGCAATGAGCGGTATGTTCATCCTATTCTCGACTGGTGTTATCTTGCTTACAACGCAAAACATCATTCGTGGCGGTGAAACAAACTACATCTCTGCAACGATTAGCTTGTACGTATCGATCTACAACATCTTCATCAGCCTGCTAAGCATCCTAGGCATCATGGGCAGCGACGACTAATCGTTCCTATCACTGAATCATATCTAGCCCAAGAGCCCATCTCTTGGGCTTTTTTGTATCTATAAGTGCGATATTTCTTTAGATAGCGACAATTTCAGTTGAGAAAGATAAACTTGGTCATGTACCCTATCCGCATAGTTAATTGGATTCTGGATTAAACATGTTTGAATATAACGGCAAGCAAATCGAAACCGACGCTCAAGGTTATCTGTTGGATTACACTCAATGGGAAGAAGGTATGATTGAAATTCTTGCACAAGATGAAGCCATTGAGCTTACAGAAGCACACTTAGAAGTCGTGCATTTTGTAAGGAGCTTTTACGAAGAGTTCAACACTTCTCCTGCCGTTCGCATGCTCGTAAAAGCGATGGAAAAAGCGCACGGCCCAGAAAAAGGCAACAGCAAATACCTATTCAAATTATTTAAGAAAGGTCCCGCGAAACAAGCAACAAAACTCGCCGGTTTACCTAAACCAGCAAAATGCTTGTAGACTTAAACAGCGCTAGGTTGCTCTCAAGGTAAAAAGACAAATACTGTAGTGCCATAGCTACAGTATTTTAAACTCCCCTACACCTACGTCCTGCCGCTCACTATCTTTAACTTGATACATGACGACATCATCGACTGTCGCGCTCGATGGGCCAATATTAAGCCAAGCGTGTAACTTCTCAAGTTGCAGTACCTCTCCAACCGCTAACACTTCAACTCGACCATCATTTAAGTTCTTAGCATAGCCGGAAATACCCAAAGCTTGCGCCTGCCTACTGGTGTGATAACGAAAGCCAACACATTGAACTACGCCTGACACGACAAAAATATACTGCAGAGTATCCATAACGTTGCCTCATAAATTATATGGATGATATAGTTGCGATTCTATTCATTCACCATTTATTGGTGGGCTTACTTCGAGTATTACAATTATGAAAGAAATCCCGTTTCGTTGGATTGACAAATATCTCATTCACCTAAAAATCCAAGAAAAGTTCTATCTACTATTCTTATTACCTCTTATCGCCCTGGTTATACTGACTTTAGTTTTAGATAGCGCCGCGGACTCTTTACTTGCTCACCTTTATCAGGATGAATTGCTCCTGACGAAAGGGCTGATTGAAGCTGGACAACTCACTAAAGATCAGGTGTCTCAACTCATTAGTAATTCTGAAACCATCTCTTTAGGATATGGTGCAGGATCTGTTTCTGTCATGAATGGCGCCTTCAGTTTAGTCGCAAGCCATGACCAAAACTTATGGTCAGCTCTATCTACTACTCAGGTATCGATTATTGCAGTAACTCTCACGCTGATAGCTCTGGGGGTTTACTACATCATGACTTTCATTGGTGGTGCTATGTTCTCGATGAACAAAGCACTCAGCACACTTGCGAGTGGCGATTTAACTTGTCGCATGAACTACTTTTTAGTTCGCGATGAGTTCAGTGAAATTGCTATTACTATCGATAAGGTAGCCGAGCGTGAACAAAACATGGTTCTCTCAATCCAAGAGTCCGTTGCTCTCATGCAGCAAATCAGCTCAGATTTGAACCAGTCAACACAACAAAGCTCAGATATCTCAAGTAATCAACAAGAGCACTTGAATAGCCTCGCCAGCGCAACTGAACAAATGGCAGCAACGATTCGCGAAGTCGCTACCCTTGCCCATGATTCAAGCACTCAAACAATGGACGCTCGTGGTGTCGCACAAAGTGGTCAAGTTAAGGTTTCTAATACTTTGGAATCGATCTCTAGCTTATCCCAAGAGATTCAATCGGCTTCGCAAGCAGTAGAAGAACTCGATGCTAATGCAGCGCAGATCGATGAAGTAGTCGCAACCATCAATGGTATCTCTGAACAAACTAACCTGTTAGCGCTAAACGCTGCGATTGAAGCTGCTCGAGCTGGAGAGCAAGGCCGTGGTTTTGCAGTTGTTGCTGATGAAGTTCGCGCTCTTGCCGGACGAACTCAACAAGCGACAGTTGAAATCCAGAGCATGATCGAGTCGTTACAGCGTAACAGCCAATCATTAACAAAACTGATGGAAGTGACAGTAAACAATGCCAATGAAGGCCAAACACTGATGTCGGAAGTGAACGTTGAGATCGGTTCTTTAGCTGAGAAAAACCAGTCTATTTCTGATAGTAGTACGCAAATTGCTACTGCTGCAGAAGAGCAAGGTGTCGTTGCGGATAACATTGCACAAAGCGTTGAAGAGATTCGTCATCAATCAGACGGCATCTGCGAGATGATCAGTAAAAGTAACTCTAACGTTGACCAACTTCGTAAGCAGAGCGATACGATGGAAGGTTTGCTGACAGGTCTTAAAGCTTAATACTGACATCTATGATGGTTCAATACAAGGGCTGCTTTTGCAGCCCTTTCTTATTTGCTTTTCCCTTGTACTTCCCCGACAATACCCCTCCTTCAAATTCAACAAACAGAGTAAATTATGACTCCTTCAATTCATCTAGCTAAAGGCCGAGATAAATCACTACGCCGTAAACACCCTTGGGTATTTTCACGCGGTATCGATAAGGTCGAAGGCGAACCACAACAAGGTGAAACTGTAGACGTATATGCTCAGAATGGTCAATGGCTAGCAAAAGCGGCTTACTCACCAGAATCTCAAATTCGAGCTCGTGTTTGGACATTTGAAAAAGAAGAAATTAACAAAGCGTTCTTCGTAAAACGAATTCAAGACGCGCAATCACTGCGTGAAGACATCATTGAGCGTGATGGTTTAACTGGCTACCGCCTTACCGCTGCAGAGTCTGATGGACTGCCAGGTATCACTATCGACAAATATCAAGACTACCTAGTTTGCCAACTACTAAGTGCGGGCGCTGAATTCAATAAGAGCGTATTGGTTGAAGCTTTAATTGAATGCTTCCCAGACTGTAATATTTACGAGCGTTCAGACGTAGCAGTTCGTAAAAAAGAAGGCCTAGAACAAGTTGTTGGTGTACTTCACGGTGAAGAGCCACCAAAATCTATCGTCATTGAAGAAAACGGCGTCAAAATCAGCGTAAACATCATGGAAGGCCACAAAACTGGCTTCTACATGGACCAACGTGATAGCCGTAAAGAATCAATGAAGTATGTTAAAGGCAAAGATGTGCTTAACTGTTTCTCATACACTGGCGGATTTGGTCTTTACGCACTGAAAGGCGACGCAAAACGTGTAATCAACGCAGATGTGTCTCAATTAGCTCTTGATACAGCTAAGTTCAACGCGGAACTCAATGAATTTGATATCTCGAAAAAGCGTGCTGTATTCCTAAACGCAGACGTATTTAAACTACTTCGTGAATACCGAGATCAAGGCACTAAGTTTGATGTCGTTATCATGGATCCACCAAAGTTCGTTTCAAGCAAAAACAACCTAACATCAGGTGCTAACGGCTACAAAGATGTAAACATGCTTGCAATGCAAATCCTAAATCCTGGTGGAACACTACTCACCTACTCTTGTTCAGGTTTAATGGGTGCTGATTTATTCCAAAAAATCATCGCTGACGCTGCACTAGACGCAGGCAGAACAGTAAAATTTGTCGAGCGCTTCGAGCAAGCCGCTGACCACCTAACAGATACAGCGTACCCTGAAGGCTTCTACCTAAAAGGCTTCGCCTGTAAAGTGTTGTAACTGTAAGGTGTTTCACCTCAATGTAAGGTCTTCTTAAGCGCGATTACTTTACTAAATTAAGATATAAAAAAAGGGCCTTTCGGCCCTTTTTGTTTAGTTATCGTAAATTTTCAATATATCGTTTAATAGTCCACTCACATCTGAAATTGAACCGTTAGTGATATAACTATCAAATTGTTCAGCGCTATCTTGCAATATGATCTCCTGAGTTTTTCCACCATCTGTCACAGTCAACTTAAGATCTGCCGTTGACATATTATCTGCACCTTCAAGAGAAATACCAATCTTACTGCTTTGAAGTAGGCTATTAATACTGTCAGAAGAATCTGTATGGAGTAGATCGGAAATATCTATTTTATCATCACCCTTAGTAAAGTCTGTAATTGTGTCTTTCTCACCATGACGAACACCAGAACCTTGGTCGACAAACTTGAAGATATCATCATCACTACCGCCGGTTAAAATATCGTTACCAATACCACCGATAAGAATATCATCGCCAGATCCGCCTCTAAGTGTATCGTGACCCGTACCGCCTCGAAGACCATCGTTACCTTCACCGCCATCAATGACGTCATCGCCTGACCCGCCGAATATAACGTCTGAGCCACCTTCTCCGTAGATATAGTCACTACCGCCGCCACCATGAGCAACATCCAAGTTTGCTGTACTGTTATTAGTAGCAGCTATCTCACTATCTTCACCTTGGTTAGGGTTAAGTATTACGTTCGAATCGCGACCTTGAGTGAAAACATCTTTAATATAAGTGTTTATCGCATCTTGGTTAGACGCTTGCCCAGTATTTTGGTCCAAGACAGCATGACTATCACCAAGATAAATGACATCGTCACCCTGGCCAGTCCAAACAGCATCGCCAGCATCACCAACATTGATTGAAACACCTTTGTTGATATCAACATTGTCTACAATCTTGTTGTAACCCGCTTGTCCATTGGTTACTGCAGGTGATCCTATCCAACTCAAATTATCATGAAGAACTTTAACAGAATCGATCATCTTGCCTGTAGACGACACATCTACGCTGCCTTTTGAACCCATTACATCAAATGAAATATTGCTAGTGCTTGTATCACCATCACCATCTTTCAATGTGTAATCGAAGTCTACGGTTTCAGGTCTAGCTTGTGGTTTGCCACCAAATTTGTACGAACCCGTATCCATATCGATACTCAAAGTGTACTTGCCATCGACCGTAACTTTTAACTCGTTTGTTGATTCATTTTTGGTAAAGCTGATCTTAGAGTTCTGTCCTGTAGAACTGATAGTTGAACCATCAAAATTAAAAGTTACGCCATCAATAACTAACTGACTAACATAACCACCATCAGCGCCAAAGCCACCATTAGTTACCAATGAACCATTAACGGTTTGAATTATTGGCTGGGTCAATATATCTGTTAGTTGGCTCGACGAATCAATAACTATCGCTGAAGAGTCTGTTCCCGTCAGACCATCGTGAGAAACCAAATCAATTTGGCCTTTGTCAAGATAACCTCCCGTTATACCTATAGCTTGAGAAGTAATACCATTATCATCTAAATGTTTAGTCCAAGTTTTCGCTTCCCAATAATCTATCCTATCATCTTGGTTTGGAATTCCATCAGTAATAAAGTAACTGACGTTATTCGCATCAGGGAGCTTACTATCTTCGTCATGGTCCCATGAAGTACGGGCTTTACGTAAAGCATCATCATAATCAGTATTATTCTTAGGTTTTAGCTTATTGATTTCTGTAATAGCTTCACTAACAGAGAACCAAGATTTACTACCGTCATGTATGAGTTTAGCGTTGCCGGTAAATGTCACTATTTGGACTTTTACATCGCCAAGCGTGTCATATTGCTGGAGCATCTTAGCAAGAGACTCTTTTAAAATAGCTAAACGAGTCTTACCAGCAACGCCAGAATCGTAGCCCATAGAGCCAGACACGTCGATTACCAACTGAATATTCGTATCTGATTTTGTTTCTGGGGTAACTGGCACATCAATAGCTGTTGCAACAGGCTGATCATCTTCAATCGAAATCGTAATTTGCCCCCCTGAACTCTTAAGCCCCGAAGTGTCTTTAGCAATGACCGGGATCTGAATGACTAGATTGTCTTCGCCATTAGTATTGGGGTGATCTACCGGAGCTTTCAATTGTATGTCGTAGTGACCATTTCTATCCAATGTTGCTTCAATAACAACTTTTCCGTTAGCAGTACCAGTAAGTGCATGACCATCAGGCGATACCGCCCAATCAATAGTATGCCCTTCTGATGTCAAAGGCTGACCGGTCGATGTTGTAATGTTGATTGAGCTTGTTTCACTAAACACAGTGTCAGACAAGTTGTTATTAGCGTCAGTAATAACAAGATTACCTTGTATAGAGTGACCATCCGTAGAGTCAGTAGGTAACCCAATAGTATCAGTGATACCACCGTTTAGGCCTTCTTCTGAAACGCTAACTGATTGGTTTTTGATTACAGGTGCAACTTCATTATCGAGTATAAAACCTGTGCCAGTGTCTCTGCCAATAGTAATCGTATAATTTTCAGTATTTTCTACAAGAACGTCATCTAATGTAGGAACGATAACTTTAAAGTAATATACGCCTTTAGGCACGACAATAGATTGTCCATCGGCGCTCAATGTGACGCCATTAGTAAACGAAATGTCTGATTTTTTAACGTCACTACTATTAGGGAGGTTTATTGAGTATGTTACGTCTACATCAGAAGAACCAGTAAGTAAAACGCTATACTCTAAGGTCCCACCCTCAATTACCGAACGAGCATTGGCAACATTTACAGTTGGTTTATCAGCAGCGTCTTCGTTTATAGAACCCGACGCGCTAACACCGTGCTGACCGTGATTAATGATTACATCCTTACTAGCATCTGTTGAAGATTGGAAAGGTATCTCACTCAACTTAATCCCAAAGTCTTCAGATGTTTCGAAACGGTTGTCATTTATTGTATCTACATTAACTTTGAAATCCGTAACTTTCGCAGGAAGCGTGAATGTACCATCCACTTCATTTACCGGAATAGTCTTAATCACTCCGCCAGAAACATAAGTGACTGTAACCCCAGAAAACGGCTTACTACTGTCTACGGCTAAATCCTCAAAGTTTGCTTTACCAACGCCATTAGAAAATTCAAACTCGACTTTCATCTCAATCGACGCTTCAGACACCTTCGATAGTTGCCCATCAAATACGGCCGTGCTTCCTTCATCAACAGCATTAGCATTCGTCAATGTAAGCGTAGGGTTATCTGTATGATCTAACTTGATTGTACCCTGACCTTTCAGATCAGAATTAGCTTCATCAATACTTGACGTTCCGCCGACCTGAGATTTTGTATCTACAATGTGTAGTCCAAAACGTTCAGTCCATTCAAATTTATCGTCTTGCACGGTTTGAACCGTTACACGAAGCTCAGTTCTTCCTGCCGGAATTTCTACATAACCGTTAACGACGTTAGCAACTTGGAATACACCGTTAGCATCTTTGTATTCGTAAGTTAGGCTATTGGTATCAATATCATCAAATTCGGTATCGTAACCATTCGTTGTCGCTTCAAATTTAACATACTGTTTTTCAGAAGAGGCTTCATTTAATGTCACTTTAAAGGATGCTTTATCTCCTTCATCGACAGGCGCAGCATCATGGACTTTGATAGTTACGTCATGATCAATGATGGTGGCCGTGTTACTTTGAGTGCCCACGGTTAACGTGAACGTCTCGTTCGCTTCGTCAATCGTGTCTCGAGTCGTCGCCACGGTCGCCGTAAATGTCGTCACGCCCGCTGGAACCGTGATTTGCTTAGTCACGGGATCGTACGTTACGCCGTTGCTGAACGTCACGTTGCTTGGGTCTTTATCAAAGTCCGCCTCTATCGCAGTGCCTTCGGCCAACGCAAAATCAAACGTCATGTCCGTCGAACTTGGGTTCGATAAGCTCACCTCAAACACCGCGCCTTCGCCTTCATCCACTTGCGTGCCTTGGCTGTCAACCGCAGGCTTCACGCCCGTCACTGTTGGC
>NZ_JBFRTD010000035.1:0-55039 GCF_041473955.1 Vibrio sp. 10N.222.54.E6
GACGTCAACACCAGTGACGTCAACACCAGTGGCGTCAGCGCCAGTGACGTCAACATCAGTGACGTCAACACCAGTGACGTCAACACCAGTGACGTCAACACCAGTGACGTCAACGCCAGCGACGTCAACACCAGTGGCGTCAGCGCCAGTTACATCACCATCAGTGGTCTCATCACCAGTCACCGTCGCTATAAATCCGGCACCGACACCAGTTAATGCGGTTATCTCCAACGGCCCGCAAGCGTACAAAATGGATGAGCTCGTAATACCTGATGGTTTCGATTATAACTCTGTAGATCAATTTGACCTCAATATTGATATCAGCCACATCTCAACCGATCGTTCGTTCGTATCCGTATATAGTCGATTTACCACAAGGACAGACTTAACTTACAAGCCTGATTATTCAAGTAAGGTCATTGGAGGCCCTTTAGACAACGGTACATTTACGTCCAACTTTTCGGCGCCGCTAAGCGAAGATATTCTGTTAATTGAGATCTGGTTTTATGATGGTCAAGCGCCGCTGCAACAAGTCGTTGCAAGTGACGGATCACAAATCACTTGGTAAACGTAAAGGAATGAAAAGCGCTGAGTTCAGTTTAACAATAGCTAAATTTAGTTGGAGTTAGTCAGCAGTCTCGAAGTTGAAAGTCGAAAGTCGAATAACAATGCATAAAGGTGAGCAATGAGGCTCACCTTTATATTTGGGCGCTGTTTCAATTTTCAGTACTGGTTATGTTCACTTTATCGAAAGCCTGTCTTATCTTTTAAAGATGACTTTCAAAGGCTTACTTTATGAAACAGTTGAAAATAGGATTCGTTATATTATCGATTGGTATTGGGCTACTTTTATTTCTCACCTATTTCCCAATGACATCTTCTACCGGAGAACGCATTGAAGCCAGAGTCATCTCCAATACGCTCACTCAATCCCTAGACGGACATAGACGCTACCTCACGGTTGAAACTCAAGACAACGAAATATTTCGCGTTTCCATTCCACCAACAACAGACTGCCCTATTGATTCTATTGTTGTGCTTGATACATTAAACAATCAAATAACCGGACAAAGCAGCTATCAGTTCATCCACTGCCGGGCTGCGCCTTAGTCGCCGATATAACAACAAGAATGGATATAAGAAGAATGAATCAGCCACTCATTTCACCAGAACAACTTCAACAACGTTTGCTAGAAGAAGACAACATTGTAATCCTCGACGCCAGTATCGAATTTCAGATCCCAAGTGAGTCAGAAAAGATCAAAGGACAAGTGATACCTAGTGCGATTCGTTTCGATTACGACAAAGACTTTTGTAACAAGCACACTCTGCTCCCTCACATGTTCCCGACCGAAAAACACTTCAATACACGCGCACAAGAAATTGGTATCAATCAAGACAGTACGATCGTGGTTTACGATAACTCAGGAACTTTTGCCTCGCCTCGCGCATGGTGGATGTTTATGGCAATGGGACATAACAACGTTTATATCTTAGATGGCGGTTTACCTGCATGGATAGATGCAGGCTACGTAACAGACACTAACTATAAAACAGAAGTTCAAGCCGGGAATTTTGATGGGAGTATTCAAGACGACTATTTTGTTAATGCTCAACAAATTGAAAGCTATTCCGATAACAAGAACGCGAACATTGTAGATGCGCGTTCTCAAGCTCGCTTCGATTCAGAAGTTCCTGAACCACGTGAAGGCTTACGTAGTGGCCACATCCCAAACTCAGTTTGCTTGCCGTTCGCACAAGTCTTAAATGCAGGTAAATTGAAACCTCAAGAAGAGTTAGTTGACATTTTCTCGACCCTAAACTTACCCCCCTCTCAACCTATGTTCTTTAGCTGTGGCTCAGGTGTGACGGCTTGCATCATTTTATTAGCCGCTAAACTGGCTGGTTATTCAAGTGATATGGGCGTTTACGATGGCTCATGGACTGAATGGGGCGCAAATGAAAAACTACCTATTGCCGTAACTAAAAAGTAATTCAGCTTCGCTTAATGATACTGTTAGAATATACTGCGCATGCATACGGAGCTTACTAAAGGTTATGGCTGAAGCCCATGACACTTAAGCATCTTATTGCTCAATCAGCTAGGCACTTATTAACTCAAGCGTTTAACACGGTTGTAACTTGAAGACGTAGTCACTTGAAGACACCTAGGTAGTGACAGAGTTAACACTACCTATGTGTAGAGCCATCCGATTGCTAACAAAAACTGTGATTAATCATGGGTTAATTGTCAGCACGTTTATGAGTGTTAATATTTCATTCAAGAATCTCTGTTCTTAGCCGTTACACTATTTAATCATTGATATATTCATCTCTGATGTTTTATGCCTCGTTGTATTAATCACACTGGCGATATAAACGTTGTCACTTGCAGTCTGTTAAAAGTAGTCACCAACAAAAGGCATCTCATGGCTCTATTTAAGAAAAATATCTGGTCGCTGTACGCTATGATCGTGCTGCTTACCCTGATACTTTTCAGCGCCTTTGGCATAACCAAGTGGCAATCAAACAGAGATGACTTTACTAAGCAACAGCATATCCAAGTTGAGATCTTCTCTAGCTCAGTAAACTCTCTATTAACTAGCCAAGAAGCACTGCTTGAAGTGGTTGGGCATCAACTTGCTCAGCAGTCCGACTTTACCCGCACGGCTTCGATTCAAATTCGACCAATATTAGATAAACTGCTTGATACTCATCCTGCAATAGCCGCTTTCGGGTTACTAAATCCTCAAGGGGATTACCTATCAATCAGCTCAAACCTACAACTGTCTGATCAATTTAATTTACTGGATCTCCCGTACACCAGAGACTCATTTCTAGAGGCTATATCGAGTAATAAAATGGTTTTAGGGCGCACCTATTTCCATGATTCTCTTAACAGCCTCGTGATCCCATTAAGAAAATCCATTTCTCTCGATGGCAAGAACGTTGATGCAGTCATGACCGCAGGTTTACGCTTAGACAGTACAATATTGTTTGAAAACAATGCGCACGCAGGCAATTACAACACGTTAACTCTACTTAGAACCGACAACTATCGTCAGTTTTTTTCTAGCGATATCGAGTCGCTAGACGCTTATTTAAAACCAGTTGATAACGATCTAATGGATCGCATTACCAAAAGCTTTTCTGAGCAAGTGACTGTCAGCGTCAAAGAAGCGAAAACAGGAAAATACACATATTCTTTCTGTATCGATGATAGCGCTTTCCCATCGCTCGTTAGCGCTAAATACATTCCAGACTACAAGCTTTGGGTTGTCGGCCGTACAGACCTAGAACACGTTGATGGTATATTCGCAAAAGAGTTCGGTACTCTTTTCTTTGTTTTTGTTGTTCTTCAGTTTGGTTTCTATTTTTTAGTAAAATCGATTGCGAAGAACGAGCAACGAACTCGCAGCCAATTGATTTACCAAGCCAATCACGATCCATTAACCTCTCTCCCCAACCGCTCCTATATGCGTAAAAACATTGGCAAGTGGATTGAAGATGAGTCAGAGCCATTCTCACTGCTGTTTATCGACATCGATAACTTCAAATGTGTTAATGATACCCATGGACATGACTTCGGAGACAAGGTGCTCAAACAAATTGCATTACGTTTGATGCGGTTTCGCTCCAGAGTCAGCCTATTGGTACGAGAATCCAGTGATGAGTTCTTGTTTTTAACAACGCTGAATAGTGAATCTGAAATTAAGCGACTATCAGAACGAATTATTGAAGTACTTTCTCAACCTTATGAAGTTGAAAGCGCTCAATTTTTGTTGAGTTGCAGTGTAGGTATTGCCCGCTTCCCAGACCACGGAAGAGATTTAGATAGCCTGTTACGCTCTGCCGATATTTCGATGTACAAAGCGAAACAGCAGCAAAACTCATACAGTATTTTTACTACTGAGATGCAAGACGCCCACCTCTACAAAATGAGAGTAGAACAAAGGCTTCGTATCGCTATCGATAAACAAGCTTTATTTATGGTTTTTCAACCATTGGTTCGTGCCGATGAAAGTACTCACGGTGTAGAAGCGCTTGTGCGTTGGGTAGATGATGAACTGGGTTTTGTCCCGCCAGACGTATTTATTCCTATTGCTGAAAGCACAGGTTTAATGCAAAAACTCGGCACCTTTATTATTGAATCCAGCGTTATGCAGATCGCTCATTTACACCGAACGATAGAACAAAAGATCGGTCTTTCGATCAATATATCCGTACGTCAGTTTTCACATAAGTCGTTCTCAGAACACCTATTCACTACGCTTGAGAAATATCAGTTCTCACCAAGCTGTTTAACGCTCGAGATTACTGAAAGCTTGTTCATTGAAGATGTGGCTATAGTGAAACCACTATTTGAAGCCCTCAAAGAAAACGATATTAAGATCTCTCTGGATGACTTCGGTACGGGCTACTCGTCATTGAGCATGTTAAAAGCACTCCCTATCGACGAACTTAAGATTGATAAGAGTTTCATTGAAAACATAGCAGTCGATCAACAGTCACTAACAATGGTCCAGAACATCATCGCTATCGGTAAAAACTTCGGTATGGTGGTGTTGGCAGAAGGCGTAGAATCAAACGAACACTTCGCGATTCTAAAAGCATGCGGATGTGACTTAATGCAAGGTTACTACTTCTCTCGCCCTATTCCTTATGATGAGTTATGCAAGTATCTAACACCGGCTCAAGTTATGGCTACAGAACTACCAGAACCCACGTTGTAACTGTTTGGGTACTTTACCTGGTTAAACGAATAACGCTATAGATTAAAAAGGGAACCCAAACGGGTTCCCTTTTCTTTACACACCACTTAACAGAGCGGCCCAAAAAATAAAAATACAGACAACGACAACAAAGCCCATTACGACTTAACTGTTATCACAACTCGTCGGTTACAACCTGTTGCCTTATTGTCTGTGACTTTACAAATTGGTGCACTTTCGCCATACGCATATTCAACAATGCGATTCCCTTGATGAAGATCTTTCTTCAAGTAGCTCGCCACTTGTCCTGCTCGGCGAGATGACAGTGCTTTGTTGTAGCTTTTACTGCCTAAGCTATCTGCATGACCTTCTATATAAATCTTGGATTTATCTCCCACCAAGCTAAGGTACTGCCCTAATACTTGTTTATGGTTTTCATCCAATAGGTACACGTTAGTTGGATAATTGAGCACCAAAGATTGCGTCGCTTTATCATAGAAACAGACATCATCTTGAGCTGCGATTTGAATGACTTCACTCTCTCTATTGAGCACCTCATTTTGAGGTTTTTCATCAAGCTTTATTAGCTTTCCAGTCACTTGTGTCGTAACAGTATGAGAAGACACCAACGTTTTCGAAGTGACGTATTCGCCGACATTGCCCAAGCAGTTTGCATAGCTCAATGGAGACAGTAGTATCGTAGACATAATTACTAGGTATCTCATGTTAATCCTTTAGTTTTCCGGTTTCTTCATTAATCAAATTCAGAATGTACTTGTACACATCTTCACCATCTTTTGCGTGGTAGATGTTTTTCTTACCAAAACAATCCCCAAAGCCATCACTTTCATTTACTTTGTAATTAATACCAATGACGCCCATCGTGACTTTGGTTTTTTCAGCTTCAGTCGGCGAGTTACTTTGGAAGCGATTTCGTTTGGCCGATATAGTTGAGCGCAGCTTTTTACACAGCCCTTGGTCCACTAGTTTTTGTAAATAGTTCTTGTCGCCATCCTGACCATCAGATAAAACAATAAACACTTGCTCAGGGTTTAGATTCGTTGCTTTATTAGCTTCTTGGGCGGCAGCAATGATCCCATTCCATGACGACGTTCCTCCACCAGCTTGCAGCTTGGTATTCATTAGTTGAGACCGAAATTCATCATAGTCTTCAGTCAATGGAATATCATAAAACTTATAATACTTAGCAAAATTAACGTTGTGGGTATGGAGACGTTCAACCTCGTATCGACTCATACCCCTCTTTGGCTCGAGTATTTCGTTATACAGTTTGGGTTTGTCAAACATTCGCCTAACCGTTGTTCCTGGCGAGGAACGAGCGTAATTGTAAGCGTATTTTTTTCTCCATGAACCGTAATAGCCATAAGCGTTAACTCTTACAGTTTTATCGGTCTGCTTAACATGAAACGGGTTGTAACCAAGTAAGGCGACTCGACTCTTTTCTTCCGTATTAAATTTTTCGATGTCATCAACAACTCGTTTAATGGTTTCTTTTACAACGTCTAACTTCATTTTTCCGTTCTTCCACGAGTTACCCATAGAACCACTAAAGTCACCGATGAAGTAAACGTCGACAGATTGAGGAAGATACTTTCGCGTGACCGCTCGTCCACTAACCGTAAATTCAGGTTCTAAATCGACATCTTCATACGAAATCCATGATGTATATTTGGCGGTAGCACTAACGACAAAGTCACTAAATGGCGCTAATTCGCCGCTAGCTTGAACACAACCATCTTTATATTCACATTTACGGGTAAATACGGCGACATCCACATCCTCTGAATTGTCTAAAATGTATCTATCAACCAAGTAACGTGCATACTTTACGTTTTTATCTTCATCCTCTTTAGGGCTTGCAATAAGTGCGAGGCTCGCAACCTCTGCAGCTTCTAATAACCGAGAGTGAGCCAACATCTGTTGCGACATTTGCATCGAAAACGCCATAAAAATAACCATCGCTGGTAAGAGACCAACGAACAAAATACCTGCGACACCTCGGTTTTTCTTTATCGATTTCACCTCAAACCCTCGCAAATGAATAAGATGTACTTACAAGGCGAAAGACTTCACCGTTAGCAACACCAAGCACATTGATTGGTGTTTCATAACATAATGAAACCTGATACATGGGTAATCTGCGACCTCGTGATGTGATTGGCAGTATTTCTATCGCTTTTTGCTTAGTTATATCGCTCATATCAGGAAAGTCACACCCATGAATGCTCCCTTTGGTTAGAGTTTTTTGAACCCTTCGGTAATTCACTCTACCTCCAGATAAAGCGGTTTCTTCAAGCCTTATTTCGTCGATGCGCATCCCAAACTTGGTTTTATCAAAGTTTGGAATCATTCGTTTCATCGAAGCAGAAGCAATCACAAACGCGTTGTGTTCTGTCTTTCTACAGTCACCCGCACATATATCCATGTTGGCATTAAACAATTGTTTTCGTTCAGCAAAGATAGTGGTCAATGAATAAGAAGCTCTGTCGAGTTGGCCCTTCTTATTAATAGCTAGCATATGATTGACTACGGCAACGAAGATCCCTGAAGCAAAAACTAATACCATCGCCAATTCAACAGCAAATGCGCCTTTTTGTTTAGCTTGCACAACCTGCCCCCTGACCAATTTTGAACGAACATCTTTCATATTCTTGGATAGTGATGACTTCACGTTTAATAGCAATATCTGGAAACCAAATGGATACAATCGGGTCGTAGGTATACTCTAAAGCATAGACAGCTAATGCCATGTCTTCGGGTTCATCTTTCTTATCTGGGCACTCATCTGTAGAAGCGTAAGTATCCGTACATTTGAGAAAGCCTTCGTAGTCACGAAAGTAGTTAACATGAATAACTACACTCCCCTCTTTGACTACATTACTCCATAATGCCCCGCCAGCTTTAGTTAACTCATCATTGATCATTTGGCCGTAGTTGATGGAATTGCTACTGCTTGAGTCGCCCGCTTTTTTGGTACGCATTACCGCTGTGGTCAAAGCATGGTCTGTCATGCTCATTGAGAATGTCAAAATACAGATCTCTACCCAGCCAAAGGCAATAGCCAGAAAAATCGGAATCCCCATAGCGACTTCAACCGTCAATGACCCCTTTTGCTTTCGCTTAAACCTTCTCATAGTCGGACATACCTTTTCTTAGTGTAATCAACAACGAATGCTCCCTTGATATCGATACTGTTTAAAAACGCTTTCGCTTCATCTAAGTCATTAAAGTCACCAATGCAGTAACGCTTCCATAAACCATGTGTATACGAATAAACAGAGCCGTAGTTGGTTTTCAAATAGTTCAAAAAGTCAGAGGGGATCGCCGTATACGTCGCCAATACTTGCACACGATAAATGGGTTTTGCCCCGGGCTTAAGTTTTCTTGGGTCAAGTACAGAACCATCGACACTGTGTCTAGATGCTTGAAACTCTGTGGTAGCATCCAATTTACTTACGCGAGACGTCGGGGCTACAAAGCCCCCTGAATTAGCTTGAGAGCCAATAAAGTGTTGTTCCATTTCTATCGTTGACTGTGTCACGGCCTTCTTCCCTTTGCTTTTAGATATTGACCTCATTAATGCAGACAACTGTTTGTGAGCTTGCTCATCGCTATTCGAATGCTTCAAAACCTCTAGCGCGATATCCGGTCGCTGAGATTTAACCGAAGAGAGAATCAAGTTAGAGCTCACTCTCTGATCATTCGGATTCGAAAGGTAAAGGTCATATAAAATGTCTGTTGCACCCAAATAATCAGACTGCATTATTTTGACGACTGCGATATTGTTGCCAGCCTCCCTGTCTGAAGCCCCTTGTTTTCTACTTTCCTCAAAATGTTCGATCGCTTGGGCAAATCGCTTTTGCTGAGCCAATATTTTTCCAGTTAAAAGTTGATACTCATACTCTTTGCCACCTTCATCCCGATACTTACTCAGCTCTTCCAGTGCTTTCTCAAAATTCTTTTTTTGATAATAAAGCCTTGCATTAGTTAAAATGTATTCAGGTTCATCAAGATCATTATCATTGTAAGTGCTGCGATACAGCTCAGCAGACTTGATATCTTTTAGATCTAAATACAAATTAACCAATTTAACTTTATATTCAGGTTCCGATTGTATATTTGCCTTATAAAATTCAATGAGTTTCTGTGAGTCACCCGACCCTAAAAGCAGTTGTTCTTTGGTATCAAGTTGGTTATTAACCGTTGAACAACCGGAGAAGAGAACCAAAACAATAACGGACAATACAAAATTTCTTATCACATCAACGCCCTCATAATACCTGGAGCTGCAATTAAAATAATAATCGGAACCATGATAAAAGCGATAAGTGGAATCGACATCTTCGCCCCCATTTTCCCGATTCGTTCTTCTAAATCCATCATATTAAGCTCGCGAATATCGCTTGCTAAAGTCACTAATACCGGACCAACTGATGAACCAAATTGGAGGCTCTGCACCATGGTCATTACAAAACTTTGTGATTCACTAGTTGGAACAAGCTCATAAAATTCTTCTAATGCCTTTTCAAGGCCCACCAGGCGAGATCGTTCGACAGTTACTCTGACCACATGAGCAAGGTTACTGTCTACTGAGTGAAGTTCTTTCGCCAAGTACTCCAAGCTAGACTCGATAGTCATCCCCGTATGGACGCAAACATTCATTAAGTCGAGTAAAAATGGCAATCGTGAACTTATGTGCTTGATGTTAGATTTACCTCGAGCCGACACATAAGAATCAGGACCAATGATAAATATTAATAAAGCCCCCATTAGATATAACAGTGCGAATACCGTTTTCGTGTCGCCGCTATAAAAATCAAAGCCAATCAGTGCTAAGCAAACACAAAAAGGAACGATTTTTAGTAAGTAATAAACGTCGGCCAGGAAATCACTGTAAAAGCCAGCTGCGACCAATTTTCTTTTTGTTTCATGCTTATTAAAACTAATCCTAGACAATATAGCCTTGAATAAATCTGCTCTTTTCTTCTCTTCTCGTGTCGAACCGATTATTTTTCGAGTCTCTATATCCGCTCTCGTATTATCCCAAAACCGTAAACAATACGTTGCTAGGACCATCGATATAATGAATATCACACTCCAAATAATAACGGTTTCAAAGTCCATCAATTCACACCCCGCAAAATCAGCCAAATGCAAAAAAAACCAACTAGCTCACTGGCTAATACATAATAAAAAATAGGTTGACCAGCTTCTTCAAACATCACAAAACTGTAGTTTTCAGGACTCGTAAACTTCAAAATAATAAGAAAAATAACCGGTAAGCAGGCAATTATCTTTGCCGAAGCTCGAGCTTCTGAGGTCAAGGCATTTTTCTTTTTCTCCACAGCTCTTGAATCGAACATAAGTCGGTTTATTTTGTTGATCACATCTTTGAGTTGTCCACCTCTAGCCAAATTGATTCTTATCGTTGAAGCAAAGAAAAAGTACTCTAAGTACGGAAACGTATTGCTACTTCGTTCAAGAACGTCATCAGGGTCTTCACCAATAAGTAAACGCTCAGCCATGAATTTGAACTCTTTGCCCACTTCGTTATCAAGCTGCTTACCTACATACTCGAAGGCATGAATGATGCTTTGCCCTGAAGAAATGGCCCCACTCAAAATGTTCAAAGCGTCTGGAAAGTTAGTTTTAAAACGCTCTACTTGCCTTGCTTTTAGATTGTTATAAAAGACAAAGAACAAGAGAGGCTCAACAACAATCAGACAAACTATAAAGTCCTGACGTAAAAAAAACTCATTGAGAGCATAAGTTGCAGATGTCGTCACAGAGATAAACAAGACCAGCTTCAAGGACATATTAGGTTGAAATACCTTGATTACCTTCTTGTACATTTTCCTGATTCTGGCTTTATAGCTCTCTTCAAACTGTTGTGAATCGATAACAGAGCGAACACCTTTAACCCCTTCAAACTCAGCTTCCATCTCAATTAAGCTACTCAATTTTTTGCTTTGACGAGAGCGATGGATAAGGAAGTAAAGTAGCAAAGCGCTCCATGAAGCAATCAGTATTAAGGTCATGTAAATATCTCCTTCACTGCTTGTTCTAAACCAAAGAATTTTGCGCGTTCATAAATCACAGAACGAGTCGATAAACCGGGTGTTCTGAACTCACCTTCCATTTTTCCATCTTTGAAATTTGAAGTCGCTTCGTAACGAAAAATGTCTTCCATCACCACGCTATCCCCTTCCATCCCGATAATTTCAGAAATGTACATCACCTTGCGGCTACCATCGTGGAGGCGCTTAACTTGAACGATAAGGTCTACTGCACTAACGATGGTTCTACGTATTGCGGATATCGGCAGACTGGCTGTTGCCATCATTACCATGCTCTCAGTACGAGCAATGGCATCACGCGGTGTATTGGCGTGCAATGTCGACATAGATCCATCATGCCCTGTATTCATCGCTTGAAGCATTTCAAAGGCTTCACCACCACGACACTCACCAACAATAATTCTGTCCGGGCGCATACGAAGGGCATTAATCACAAGGTCTCGAGCGGTGATTTCTCCTGTTCCTTCAACGCTAGCTTGTCGAGTTTCAAGCCTAACAATATGAGGTTTTTGTAGCTGTAGTTCCGCAGCATCTTCAATAGTAACAATACGTTCAGTTTCGCCAATGAAGCCAGATAATGCGTTCAATAACGTTGTTTTACCTGAACCAGTACCACCGGAGATCAATATGTTGCACTTGCAATGGCTCGCAATGGACAAAAGCTTAGCCATTTCGACAGACATCGCACCAAACTCAGCAAGATTCTCAAGCCTAATTTTTTGCTCTTTGAATTTACGAATCGAGATAGAGGTACCGTCTATCGCTAACGGGGGGATCACAATATTTACACGGCTCCCATCCATTAAACGAGCATCACAAAGGGGTTTTGATTCATCGATACGACGACCCACATTTGATGCGATTCGCTTAGCGATGGTGTTCAGTTGTTTTTCGTTAACAAATTGAATGGGTGATTGTTCAACCTTGCCATTGATTTCTATGAAGATATCCGAAGGACCGTTGATCATGATATCCGATATATCATCGTTATCGACTAAAGCTTGCAGGGGCCCAAGGCCTTTCAACTCATCGAGTAACGCTTTGACTAAGTCGACACGTTTCAATGAGCTGACTTGCAGCTGCTTCTTATCGATCAATATATTAACCGAGTCTTTGAGTTGTTCTTCTAGCTCTTGATTACTAATTTCAACAAGCGTAGCGGCATCTAGAGCATCAAAGATCTCATCTCGAAGCTGGATGTAAATTTCTTTTAATTGATTCATTTTCTAAACAAACTGAAACGTGATTTAGTTTTAATTTTCTTGCCTGTCAACGTGGCAACCATAGTTAGAACGGCAGTGGCAGACTTAGATTTAAGCAACTCATTAATACCTTGCTGTACCACGATTTTTTCTAGCGACGGCTCGTACATGAAATCAATACTATCTTTGGCTTTGATTCTCTCTTTCGCACTCGCGAGTGTCATCATGAAGTCTTTCGCTGGCCGATTAAGGTTGAAGATGATTTGGTGTTCAGATTTCCCGATCTTCTTCTTCAAAGAGTTATAAGAACGCAGTGAAGAAACCGAAGGTTCGCAGACAATAAAGATGCGATGGTACTTATCTGATAACTCCTGATCATGCATCTCTTCATAGCAAGATAAGGGCGCCGAATCTATGATAAAGTTATATTGATCAATGAGTTGATTGGAAAGGTTGTACAATGTAGATGCGTGATCAGTAAGGCAAGCAACATTTTTCTCTAGTACCAAGTAATCAAGCTTATCTTTCACACCATGTACATAGGTCTTAGCTATCGCACTGTCGATATCGATCTGATTCAAATCTATACTGTTGTGCTTGGCTTTCAAGCCTTTTACACCTATATAAATGTCACTATTTAGTGCTCCTGAATCATGATCCACCAAGAGTGTCTTTAGATTTGCTTGCTCTGCTAAGGAGTGTGCTAAAACAGAACTTACGCAAGATACTCCAATGCCACCTTTGGTACCCAAAACTAATATACGTTTGGCTACACGCGTTTTTTTAACGGTGCTTTCACCTTCTTGCGTCGTTTTAATTGCCGCAAGTAATGAATCAAGTTCAGGATCCCAAAGAACATAACTAGCACCTAATGCATGCACTTGGTTACGCAGCTTTATCGAATCAACATCACAGAGAACAAGCAAAGATATATTCACATCCAAACGAACCGAAATCTCGGAAACTTGCTCTATAACGTTGGAGGCACTACGAAGATCCAACACAACGTGGTTAAGCTTAATGTTTGACTGATTCCAAACGCCATCTAAATCAATATCGGTGACTTCAAGTGGTTTAGGGAAACCTTCAATAGCGTACAAATCATTAATAGATTCAGTTAGGGTATTATCATCAGACACAATGAGATCGGTAGCCTCAACCGTCGACTTCACTTTCGACGACGAATTACGAAACAAGATATCCAAGTCCATTACTATTTCGCCTTCTTAATTGGGTTAACCAAGCTGATGTTTCGGTTATGTTCAACACTACAACCAAATTGATAATCTTCCCTTTTCGAGAACACCATCACTCCACATTCGCTGCTTTTAATTCGGACATATCGACCTATGATTAAGATGTTTTTTTCTTGGTCATGATCGGCAAGTTCGATTTTATATCTGTCTTTTGCGATAGATTCCGACTTAAATCGATCTCGTAATTTGGCAACAAACTCACTCGCATCCGGTTTATATTTAACGTAGAACGTCGCCTTAGGTTCTCTCGCATTGAGCTCACGAATAAAGGCCACCGAGCGAGAGATTGAATCTTCACTACTCGCCATATCAAATTCAAAGCGCTCCTCCAGTTGCTCAATCACACTAGAGTTTGGGGTATCAACATGAGAACAAGCAGAAGCAATAAGAGCGATTAAAGTAATAACGATCCATCTCATTAGTTGAATCCTCCTTGGTTTATCGTGTTTTCAAGCTCTGGTTCGTCAAGTTCCGAAAGATCAATTCTAAGGAGTCTTTCGAGATCACTTGTGCGTCTAAAGCTTGGCAATTTGACCTGCTCTTGCTCAACCGGATCAACCAAGTTTACAGTCGCAACAATGATCAATTCAGTCTTGGAACGGTTGGTGGAAGAGTGGCTAAACAACGCACCTAGAATTGGAATATCTCCCAAGATTGGAATCTTGGTTAACGATTCACGCTCTTCCGATGTCAATAGCCCCGCCAAAACAAAACTTTGCCCATCTTTCAAGTGAACCGTTGTTTGAGCTCGTCGAGTTCGTAAAGAAGGCACAGAAATTAAGCCTGTCGTGGTTTTGTTTGATTCATCAATCGAGCTAACCTCTGGGATCAAGGTTAGGCGAATATTCTCTGTGTCAGTTACCTTTGCAACCATGGCCAACTTAACGCCGTATTCTTTATAAGAAATGGTAATCCCGTCTTCATCTCTGATAGCAATTGGTATCTCGCCACCGGCTAGGAAACTAGCCTGCTCACCTGAAATAACAGAAAGGTTGGGCTCGGCCAATACACGCCCGATTTTGTCATCACCACTAGCGGAAATAACTGAAACGATATCTTGAGCCGTAAAATCAAGTAGCTTATTTACAAAAGTACCCGGATCACCACTATCGCTATAAGTAACACCTAATTCTGTCAAAAATGAGCTAGATACTTCCGCGACCGTTAGCTTGACATTGATCTGCTCAGTAGTGAGTACTTTCAAGTTATTAATGACTTGATCGTAGTTGTACTTTGCCGTGTACTCTAGCTCGTCTAAGGCTTCACCGTCCGCATCCTTTAGTTCATAAGCTGCGCGGCGACGATCTTTCTTCAACATTTCACCAACAAGTCGATTGATTTTTTGTTTAATCTCTTCACTACCGACAATGCCATCTAATACAACTTGGTCACCTACATTGGAAACCACAACGTTTTCATCAGGGAATCTAGCAATGAGTGTTTGCTTCAATAGTCTTAAACTTTGGTTGACTACCAATTCTGCGTTATAAATTTCGTTTCCACCGCGATCATAAACAATCACAGAGGTCGTTCCTTGGCCAACGCCATAAACTACAACCTTATTTTCATCGATAATTTTGTAGTCTGCTATTTCTTGATTCGCGACAAACACCGTCGATATCTGTCTCTTCAAATTAATGGTTTTCGCAGCGCCTTGATCCAAGTTCATTAATTCTGATGCGAGCAATGGACATGAAAGAATCCCGCACAATAGCAAGGCTATATTTTTCTTCTTTAAAGTCATGTTATTCCTTACCACGTAATTCTCTGACACCAAACTGAGTTTCTAAAAGGTCACTACTGCGGATAGATAAATAGCGATTTTCTATTTCAGATGGAATAATATTCACATCACCAATTTTTTGAGCCATTTCTAGCTTCAAAACACTCCGCATATTCAATGCAATGACTAAACTGTATTTTTTATCCTCTGCATCTTCGGAGTCACTATCTTCACTGCCTTTTATTACCTGCAAAACACGCGCCCCACTGATAATTACTCGGCTAACGAGATCGCCAATATCACCATACCCATTCTCAACCAGGTTTGATTTTGAAGACGTTGTTGAAACAAAACTCACTTTATCGCCAGGAGTAAGAGTTGCCGTTTGTACGACTCCAATACCTGTTACTTCATAAAAATAAGGTAATTCACCATCATTTAGTGACAAGTACATATAATCTCGGTCTCCCGGATTGGAGATCATATCTTGTGTTAAATAAGTACCTTTACTGATGTCATCTTTAAAAAGAGCACCAGGTTTAACAACTAAATCGTCTTCTAACGTATAGTAGTAACCATCTAAATCAGATATGTGAACAAACTTCTGTTCATAATACTTGGGGATTAAAGGTTGAGAACGTCTAATTTCTTTTTGAGTAACTAAAATGCTGACTTTAGGTTCTTCTTTTTCGTGAACCTCAAGTGGCTCTTCGTCAGTTGAAATATAGTTAATATTAATATATACCAGCGTTGAAAAAATAGATAAAGCAACAAAAAGAAGAATGATTATTCTGTTCATATCAAGCCCAAAATAGGGGCACAAGCCCCTTATAGATTATTATATTTCAATTACTTACTAGCTGCGTCTAAATCAGCTTTTACAGCGCCAAGTGCTGCGTCTATTCCTCCTGATATAGTATCATTCTGGAACGCAGTTAATATAATTCCTGACATTACAACGGCAATAATTGCATATTCAACTGCAGTCACACCACGAACATCATCTTCGAACTTCATTTTAAGTTCAGCCATTTTTGCTAAAGTTTTGTAGTACATAATAATCCTATAAAAAGTATGTTGACCATTGGTCTAATTGAAATTGCGAGGAAAATTTACCTGATACAAAAACATACATCAAATTAATAGTTATTATGGACACATAACACAAATTTATTGGGTATTGAGATAATGTATATTTATAAAGCCATAAATAATATAAAATCGACATCTGTTGAAATAAAAACTTATTGAGTATACCCTCTAACTATGAATATAGATTTATTAGTTAACATTGTATTAATATCAACAAATTTTTTAATACTGTCGTTTGTATGCTTCTTTGATGGTTGGCATAGAAAAATCCCAAACAACCTAAACAAAATTGCTTTGATATTTAGTAATATTGTCGCGTTAAATAACGGTTACTTGATGTCATCACTACCCATTGCGATTTTATGTTTCGTGGTGTTTTTTATACTTTGGTATCTAAAAGTGATAGGAGCTGGAGATGTGAAGTTACTCTGTGCCTTAATCATTGGCATACAGCCAAATCTAGTTACGATAACATTGATTTGTATAGGCTTTCTAGGAGGCTTTTTGGTTTTCGCAATGTACATAGTAGGAAAGGTAAGAGGATTACCTAGCTTTACAAAAGGCATTCCTTACGGAATACCTATTGCTATGAGCTGTTTCTTTTTTAGCACTATATCCATTTTAGCAAACTGACTACATAATATTGTGCTCTAATATAGGGCTAGAAATATCACTGATTTGAAATAATTGTTGAATCTTATCTTTAATACCTAACGTCTCTAACTCTTGTGAAATTTCATCACTACACCAAACGTACGTGTTTACTTTTTGACGTAATGGTATTGTCTTGCATTTATTGTGACGTATCGACCATTCAGGAAATATTAAAATAGTTCCATTCGTTTCCAGTTCATTTTTAAGGAATTGGCATGAACTTGTCTTCACCCAACTCGTCACATGATTTGAGTCAATTTTATAATCGTTGAGTATCTCTTGTACATAAGATTTGGGAAGAGAACTACAAAAAACAACTCTCTGCGGATAACACTCATGCGGATCAAGTGAATTAGAATGCGCGATAACATAGTTAACGGTATTCAGTTGATAGGATTTTCCATTCTCTTGTGAAATTCTATCCATTGTAAAAATCAAATCGTAACGAGAAGAATCCAATAAAGAGGACTTTGTGAAACTATTTATGGACAAGTCTATATTGTTCAACATTCGAAATTCATTGATTACACGCTCAACCATATCGAAGCAAAAAGATTCAGAAATCGCTATATTGAATTGGTCTCTTAATTCAACCTTTTCCAAATCTTCAAACAATCTTTCGTACATAGACATTGTTTGGTCTGCATAATCAAGTAATACTTTTCCGTGTTTAGTGAGTAAAAATCCCTCTTTCCTATCAAAAATACTCGCCCCGATTGTACTTTCGATCTTTTTAATATGCTGAGATACAGCGGGTTGTGTCATAAATAAAGACTCAGCGGCTGCTGTAAAACTTTTGTGTTTAGCAACGTGCGAAAATGTTCTTAAATATTTGACGTCGATAGACCTGTTGACGTTTTTCATGGTGCAAACTACCCCGATGTTGCGTTATTTTATTAATTATTCTTATTAAAAATCAGCGTCAAAGTAACAATAGTGTCATTCAGATACAAAAAAACATTATTTATATACTCATAAATAATGTTTATATGCACCTATATAAATAAACACACCCACCACAACCAACAACTGATTCACAAATCCTTATGTGCTTTTACAAACAACATGTTTTGTGTGTCATTCACATACCAAAGCCCTTACACAACACCTTTCCAATGCAAATGACAATCAACACAATTATAACCAAAACCTATGCACTCTCCACCTTTTCGTTGACGAAAATCGTTGAAATTAATGTAAATATTCCCACTGCATAGGATTAAAGCTCAAAAAACACTCAAAGTAACCATTATCTATTTTTGTGATCAGCGTTACACCAAAATGCAACCAAACACCTATTAATGTAACCTAAGGGAAAGAAGTGCGACAGAACATTCTTTTTCCGATTATCTCATGTATGTGCAGAAAAATAAAAAGAGCCAATAAATATAGCTCTTTCATTTCAATTTATTCTATCGTTGCTTTCGTAGTCGAAAGAGCATACACAATATAAAGAGGATAGGTAGTGAGGAACTTCCTCCGGATGAATTATCTTGACTTAATGGCACAGATGATGCGTTTGAAACACTCGGTAAAACTTCTATATCAAACGATCCGACCCACTCATCACCATCGGCCGATAAAACCTTATATTTGATAGTGTCATATAAAGCCAGCTTACGTTGAGCAGGAGCATTATAAATGATCTTACTATCGACAATTTTTGCAATACCACTGCGTGGGAATTCTAAAATATATAATGTGTGGTTAGCTCCGTTAGTAATAGGAACTAAATCGATTGTATCTCCATATTTTACTTGCAACGATTTGGTGCCTAATAATAAAGCTTCCGTTCTTTGCACATCCAGAACTACAGACTGCTTTGCATAACCTCCTGACGAGTCCTGTACCAAAATTGTAAATCGGTATCGCTCTCCTTTCGAAGCATCACTAGGTACTATCACTTGTAGGACTTTGGAGCGTGATCCACTTAATTTCAGGCTTGGACCTTGAATTTGAGACCACATAATTTCATGTTCAGAAGAATCGACGTCGGTAATATCGGTTACCGTAAAAGTAACAGTTTCACCAGGCTTAGACGTCACCTCGAGCCTATCTATTGTTAACTTTGGCGCGTCATTCACAGGCTTAATATCAACTTCCACACTAGCAAAATCCGTCTCATACCCTAGCTTATCTACCAAACGGTATGTGAAGCTGTCACGGCCAAACTGGTCAACCTTTGGGAAGTAGGTTCCATCCTTTATCACGCCCTTCATTGGCTTCTGAGCGATTTCAAAAGAGTAATTATTTGGCTTCGGTAAATTGATATCATTAGCCAATAAATTAAGCATAAAAGGGGTATCTTCCTCGGTCGATATCATGTCATCGACAGCAATTGGCCTCGCATCTATTGGCAACTCAAAAAGCGCTGCAAAAGGGAAATTCTGACCGAAACCGCGACTCAACCCTCGAGTTTTGTAATCAGAAATAGATCCTGAAAATTGACTTTTCCTTTGTCCATCCCCTAAATACGCATCTAAAAACTGAGTTGAGTATTCAGGGGTACCATTCTCAATCTCTAAGACAATTAACTTTGTGCCTAGCCCAAGCTTAATTTTCTCGTCGAAAATGATTTGTCCGCCGCCCTGCCTCGCGATGCCTCTGTGTAACAATCGAGCTGCTTGCTCGTCAATAACTGCATTGCCGAATCTTGATTGATATGGATATTCCACCAAACGATAAAACATCGGCATCGCGGCGCTCGTTGCTTTCGCGTAAAAGTGAATTCCTCCAATACTTTGGTTTCCCTTGACCACATCAATGGGGAAACCTAGAACATTAATATTCGCGTCATAACGTGGGTATGTTCTCCCAAAAGAGGTTACCCAAGATGATTTGTTGTTGGTGTTAGGTACCAACAAAGAGAAACTCGCTTTGGTATCATCGCTAACAATATTGGTTATTGAGATATCCGTCTTTCGCCCCGCCGTAATCGCTGTTAAGGAAGGTTCTGAATCATCGGAGAGATTGGTAACCGATTCTCTACCTGGGAAGACATCGCCAGAGTCTCCAGAAGAGAATCCATTTTCTAATAACCCCTCTCCATCGGCTTGGAATACCTGTACTTGCATCGGACCAGAACTATTGAATTGGTTATCTATATTCACGGCTGTGATTAATAACCCCTCACCACGGAGCGCTTGGTCATAATCGTTTTTGCGTCTATTTTCCACATAAGCACGAGGCCCAAACTGTTTAAGGTAAGGGTCAAGGTGGATAACGCTTTCACCCTTGATTGTACCAACTTCAATACTCCCGTTATTGGAGAGAACTTTCGGCTTTAAAAAACCAGATGCCTCTTTACTCCAAGCCAACATGTTGACCGGAGTTTCGCCAGCATACTGATCCGTCGGTTTTCTCCCCCAACTGCCCCCTCCCATTAACCCCCAATGACCAATAGAACCATCATGCTGATAAGAATATAAATCTGGAAGTCCTAACATCAGATGTCCAAGCTCATGTGCTATCACCCCCATTGTTGACTGATGGTCACCTTGATAATCGGCGAACAAGCAATAAGCACTAATGCGTTTTCCATCGATCTCGACAGTGCTATGAGCATACTTATGAGGCCAAATTGTCGGGGTTTTTCGTGTACCACTAGATTTGTCATTCCCAGCAAAGACAAACATGACTGACAGCTCTTGAGCTGAGATGCTATTATCGTTGTTCGAATCATATTGAGAAAGGTCGAAGTCAACATCTAGCGCTTCATATGCCTTTGTGAACACATTATTAAGCTTAGTTTGGCAGTTTTTCTCAGACTTTGAATGGCAGTTAGGATGATCTATATCCAGCGTGATATTAATAACACCATCATTTTTTGTTCCTTCATTTTCTTTGGCAGGAACAACTTTATAATTCCCATAACTATTTTTTAGGAAATAATCTTGAACACTTTGTTGGTTTTCACCAAATATCGTCGACTGAAAATCATTTTCAATCTGTTCGTCTAAAAAACTGACCTGTATTACCAATAAGGCCTGCTCAGTGATCCTTTTTTTCGAAGGACTGTTTAGGTGTGAGCGTTGAGTATTCATTGGGGTAAATCTTTTGTGGTTCGCAGCGGGTGAGTCAAAAGATTCATTGATATGTATTGGATCAATCTTTAGGTTTTTTATGTTTGATTCAACGGGTATTTCAGTATCACTCGAAGCCAACACCCCAGTTGAAACAACACTCCCCCCTCCTTTTTCACTTGTTTCATATTTAGCAAAGTACCACTGATTATCAACACCCTGAACGTATAGGTGACCATCATGGTCTTGGTACCAAAACATATATTGAGACCCCATTAAGCGCAGTTCTTTTGTACTGCCATCAATAAAGGTCATTGTGTGCCAAGTTGGCGCAGGTAAAGTAGTCGCTTGTACAGAGCAAACAGCAATGAGTGCTGTAATAAATGTACAAATTAATTTTGTCCTCATTAGGATAATCTCGTTATTTGAATTTCTCTGAAAGAGATAATTAATTTATTAAATAAAACGAGACTTTATCAATGAGGCATTATATTAACCAATTAACTTTCTAACTAAACCTATAAATATTATTTATAGGCCAAAGTATAAGAATTAATTATGATCGTATAAATTTATAATAATAAAATATAGATAATGGATAATTCTATCTTTTATTATTGGACAGTTTAATTAATCCACGAACTTATTAAAATAATAGATATTTACAAAAGAGTTAACTATGGAGACGCATGTTTCAACTGCTCATCCAAGTTAAGTACCGTCAAAGCATTACTTACGCTGGTTGCAATCACGTCTACTACGCCGGTTCTTAATGCACCTAATAAAGCTAATGGCTTACTGTTCTCGGCAGCGATGGCAATTACCTCAGCGATTGGGCGGAACTCTTCCAGGCCTAAGCCGATGACTCGGTCACTCATCACAGTGTTTGCGGCTTTGCCGTGTACATCAAAAAAGTCATAACCCGCAAAGTCACCGACCACGCCTTGTAGTAAACGAGATTGGACGACCTCTCCCGCCGTAAACCAACCTAGGTCGACCATGTAGCTGTTTTCACTCATATCACCAATACCCACTAATGCAACATCGGCTTTTCGGGCAAGATCGAGCGTTTGCTTGACGGTGCTATTTTCCATGAACGCAGATTTTTGTGCTTTGTTTTCAGCATAAGCAGGCGCGTACAAGGTTTCAGAAGATCCACCGTATTTCTTGGCGAGTTGTCTACATATATGATCGGCATTAAACATACCGCCTCTAGGGTGAATACCGCCGATACCACACACAAATTTACAGTCACGTGGCGTAATGACGCCAGTGTGGTGAGCAACAGACGATACGTTCCGCCCTTGTCCTACTGTCACCACCATGCCGTTTTTCAGTGTACTGGTAAGATAGTTAGACACTAAACCAGCAACCTGTAATCGCTGCTTCTCTTCATTTGGTTGGTCTAGTGCCACAAGCGCACGCTTCACACCAAACCGTTCGATCAAACGTTGCTCGATCTTCGCACTAAAGACGGGGTGATATTTCACGGTGATCTCAACAATGCCCTCATCTCTGGCTTGCTTGAGCATTCGACCAACCTTTGCACGAGAGATAGAGTACTTTTTAGATATCTCTTCTTGCGTGGCACCATCTTGATAATAAGCAACCGCTACTTCAGTGAGGAGATCAGTGTTTTCTTCGGAAACATCTTGGATATTCTTACTCATATACCACTCAACCAATATTTAACAATTATTTTACCTGCTTGAAGAACAAGTGTTCGATGCTTAAGCAAGTGATACACAAGTTTACACCCCGAACATATGTAACAGCAAGGTACATTTGCTCATCGCCATAACCATGGTTTTGTTGTTGATTAATTCACCTCACTTTGCTCGTTAAACGTTTGCTTGCATACCCCATGATTACTAGAGCGAAATATATTTGACTGAAGTCACCATACAGCACTATTTACCGTTGACTTTGGGGCTAGATCGGATAAATATGGCTACATCATTTACTCATCGAGCGATCAAATGTTCTGTGCAAATGTTCGTTCGGAGAAAAATTTAAATTAATGTAAGTTTGGCTCACTGGTACAACCATTGAGAACTTCATTAGTTAGCTTGCAAATGCCCGCACCTCTCCCATTAATGAGGTGTTATGCGATACATAGGATGATCAAAATGAGCAATAAATTAGAGCAACTTCGTAAACTAACAACTGTTGTAGCTGACACTGGCGATATCGAAGCTATCAGCAAGTACACTCCTGAAGATGCAACAACTAACCCATCTCTAATTCTTAAAGCTGCTCAAATTGCTGAGTACGCTCCTCTAATCGATGCTTCTATCGAATACGCAAAAGCGCAAAGCGGCGATAAAGCACAGCAAGTTCAAGATACTTGCGACATGCTTAACGTGAACATCGGTAAAGAAATCCTGAAAGTTGTACCTGGCCGTATCTCTACTGAAGTAGATGCTCGTCTTTCTTACGACATGGAAGGCAGCGTTGCTAAAGCTCGTCAACTTATCAAAATGTACAACGACGCTGGCATCACTAACGACCGCATCCTTATCAAACTGGCTTCTACTTGGGAAGGTATCCGTGCTGCTGAAATCCTAGAGAAAGAAGGCATCAACTGTAACCTAACGCTTCTATTCTCTTTCGCTCAAGCTCGTGCTTGTGCTGAAGCTGGCGTATTCCTAATCTCTCCTTTCGTAGGTCGCATCATGGACTGGTACAAAGCGAAAGAAGGTCGTGATTTCGAAGCTTCAGAAGATCCAGGCGTAATCTCAGTTTCAGATATCTACAACTACTACAAAGACCACGGCTACAAAACTGTTGTTATGGGCGCAAGCTTCCGTAACATCGGCGAGATCCTTGAACTTGCTGGTTGTGACCGTCTAACTATCGCTCCTCAACTTCTAGCTGACCTAGAAGCAGCAGAAGGCGAAGTAGTAGAGAAGCTTATCGACTCTAACGGTACTAAAGAGCGTCCAGCAGCGATGACTCACGCTGAGTTCCTATGGGACCACAACCAAGATGCAATGGCTGTTGAGAAACTGGCTGAAGGCATCCGCAACTTCGCCGTTGACCAAGGCAAACTAGAAGACATGATCGCAGCTAAGCTGTAATCACTCTTACCAAATTCAAATAGGGGAACGTTCAGTTCCCCTACTTTTATCAATTTTGTTTTTCTTAATTTTTATTCGGAAGTTCTTATGAATCGCAAACATCTAGCTAACGCTATTCGTGCTCTAAGCATGGACGGCGTACAACAAGCAAACTCTGGTCACCCAGGCGCACCTATGGGTATGGCTGACATCGCTGAAGTACTTTGGCGTTCTCACCTAAACCACAACCCAGCAAACCCAGAGTGGGCTGACCGCGACCGTTTTATCCTGTCTAACGGCCACGGCTCAATGCTGATTTACTCTCTGCTTCACCTAGCAGGTTACGAGCTTTCAATTGAAGACCTTAAGAACTTCCGTCAACTGCACTCTAAGACTCCAGGTCACCCAGAGTACGGCTACGCACCAGGCATCGAAACAACGACTGGTCCTCTAGGTCAAGGCATTACTAACGCTGTTGGTATGGCTATGGCTGAGAAAGCGCTAGCTGCACAGTTCAACAAAGAAGGCCACGACATCGTAGACCACTACACTTATGCATTCATGGGTGATGGCTGTCTGATGGAAGGTATTTCTCACGAAGCATGTTCTCTAGCAGGCACGCTAGGCCTTGGTAAGCTGGTTGCTTTCTGGGATGACAACGGTATCTCTATCGATGGCGAAGTTGAAGGTTGGTTCTCTGACGATACACCTAAGCGTTTCGAAGCTTACGGCTGGCACGTAATCCCAGCAGTAGATGGCCACGACTCTGACGCTATCAACGCAGCGATTGAAGCGGCTAAAGCAGATCCTCGCCCTACTCTAATCTGTACTAAAACAGTAATTGGCTTTGGTTCTCCAAACAAAGCAGGTACGCACGACTGTCACGGTGCACCACTAGGCGCTGAAGAAATTGCAGCAACACGTAAAGAATTAGGTTGGGAGCACGGTCCTTTTGAAATTCCGTCGGAAGTTTACTCAGAGTGGGATGCGAAAGAAGCAGGCGCAGCTAAGGAAGCAGCGTGGAACGAGAAACTTGCAGCTTATGAAGCAGCATACCCTGAGCTGGCAGCTGAATTCAAACGCCGCGTAAACGGTGACCTACCAGCTGAGTGGGAAGAGAAAGCATCGGCAATCATCGCTGATCTTCAAGCTAACCCAGCAAACATCGCATCACGTAAAGCATCTCAAAATGCTCTAGAAGCATTCGGTGCTATGCTACCTGAATTCATGGGCGGCTCTGCTGACCTTGCGCCTTCTAACCTAACTATGTGGTCTGGTTCTAAGTCTCTTGAAGCAAACGACTTCTCTGGTAACTACATCCACTACGGTGTACGTGAATTCGGTATGACGGCTATCATGAACGGTATCGCTCTGCACGGTGGTTTCGTACCATACGGCGCAACGTTCCTAATGTTCATGGAATACGCTCGTAACGCTATGCGTATGGCTGCTCTGATGAAAACTCAGAACATCCAAGTTTACACGCATGACTCTATCGGCCTAGGCGAAGATGGTCCAACTCACCAACCAGTTGAGCAGATCGCTTCTCTACGTCTAACTCCAAACATGAGCACATGGCGTCCATGTGACCAAGTTGAGTCTGCAGTGGCTTGGAAACTAGCAATCGAGCGTAAAGATGGTCCTTCTGCACTTATCTTCTCTCGTCAAAACCTTGCACAACAAGATCGTGACGCTGAGCAAGTAGCAAACATCGCTAAGGGTGGTTACATCCTGAAAGATTGTGAAGGCAAGCCAGAGCTTATCCTTATCGCAACGGGTTCTGAAGTTGAGCTAGCGGTTAACGCTGCTGCTGAGCTAACAGCTGAAGGTAAGAAAGTACGCGTAGTTTCTATGCCTGCGACTGACGCGTTCGACAAGCAAGACGCGCAGTACCGTGAGTCTGTACTTCCATCTGACGTTACAGCACGTATCGCTGTAGAAGCTGGCATCGCTGACTTCTGGTACAAGTACGTTGGTTTCGGTGGCAAGATCATCGGTATGACAACGTTCGGCGAGTCTGCACCAGCAGGTGAGCTATTCAAGATGTTCGGTTTCACTACTGAAAACGTAGTAAACACAGCGAAAGAGCTTCTAGCTTAATCTTGATTAAATTGCCTCGCCCTTAAATGGGTTGATGCATAATTAGTTCTACAATACCAAGCGTATAAAGTGAAACTAAAAGGCCTGACTTCGATAGTCAGGCCTGATTACCGCTTAACAGAAATGTCCAACGTTACAGGATCATTTCGCATAGCTGGCTTTTTGTTTACCAGAACCTTAATTCTCTACTTATCACTCCACACAGCCATTTCGTTACCACTTGGCTCTCTAAAATGGAAACGCCGCCCACCGGGAAAGCTGAATATCTCACGGTTTATCTCTCCACCAGCATCCAACACCTCACGCACGGTTTGCTCAAGATCTTCGCTATAGAAAACCATCAACGCCGCACCACTTTCAGCATTGGACGCTAGATCCGCTAAATAGAACCCACCCATTAAGCCTTTACCTTCAAAAGCTGAATACTCGGGACCATAGTCTTCAAAGATCCAACCAAACACGTGGCTGAAAAACGTCTTAGTGGCGGCGATGTCTCGCGCTGCAAATTCAATATAGTTAATAGAGCCGTGTTCCATAGCGGATTCCTTCTGCTTTATACGTTTGCCTTGTGATATTAAGGCAGGGCTTGAAGATCTAATCTTAGACAATTACGCCAAGTGACATCACTTTTTACGAACGACAGGGTAATCAGAGCCATGCAGTTCTTGCACAAAGCCAGAACCATCGCCACTGTGCGTTATCCATACTTTTTCTTTTGCTCGCGTCATTGCCACGTAAAACAAACGACGCTCTTCCGCATAAGGGAACACATCCGAAGATTCAGTCAACGCGCCATCAATGTGCAATTGTTTCTTCTTCGCGGGGAACTGTCCTTCATCAACGCAAAGAATAATCACGAAATCCGCTTCTTTACCCTTACTCGCGTGACAAGTCATGAAGCTGATATCAATTGAGGTATAGATCTTTTTCCAGTCTTCCAACAGCTCTGGTTTGTGGTAATGATTTCGCCCAAGCAACATCACTGATTTATTGGCTTTACCTTTTGCTTGCCTGTTTATCTGATCGAGGATCTTCTCAACTTCTTTGCTTGACGCACTATAAACCGACTTCTGCTTCTGTTGTTTGAAGCTGTTGAGCTCTTTTGGTAGTTGAATCGGGTTTTCCTGCACAAAGCGATTGGCAACCGAACCTAACTGATTGTTAAATCGATAAGTCGTATCTAGATGATGAATTGTCGAGCTCTCAAAACGATCTTTAAAGCCCGTCGTTAGATCAACATCTGCACCCGCGAACTGGTAAATTGACTGCCAGTCATCACCTACGGCAAAAATAGAAGCTTGGTGCTGCGCTTTCGATTGATTGCACAAGGCTTCAACCAAGGCTAAACGATCTGGTGAGATATCTTGATATTCATCGATCATGATGAACTTCCAAGGCGAAATGAATTTCCCCTTCTCGACATACTGTGTCGCTCGGCTGATCATGATTGAGAAGTCGATATGATTCTGTTCTTTCAATTCCTTTTGCCAAGCGGTTACGCATGGCCAACACAGTGAAAGCTCGCTATTGAGGCGCGTATAGTCACGGTGATCAATCAGTTGTTGCTGTACTTCTTTTTTCGTTAAACCCGATGCATTCAACTGTTCAAGTTGCTTTTCAAGCCAACCAATCAATTTAAGATTTGAAACATGACTACCTAGCTCATCATCACCGGTTAAATAAGCAATTGGCCATTTAGACAAGTGCTTTTGCCAACGTTTAAAGTTGGTCGGCGTCATCCAGTGCTTCTTCAACCAATCAATGCACCATGCTTGGCGTTGGTTGTCATCGAGTGCGAGCGGAGAAATAACCACGCGTTCGGGTTCAACTTGATTCAGTATCTTTAGACCCAACTGGTGGAAAGTACTGACTTGCACCTTCTCGGCTGATATGCCAATTTTGCTGTTAAGGCGCTGCTTCATCTCTTCCGCGGCTTCACGACCAAAGGCGAGCAGTAACAACTCTTCAGCTTGAGCTTGGTGGCTTTGCAATAAATACGCGACGCGAGCGGTGAGAACACTGGTTTTACCTGAGCCTGCGCCCGCTAAAATAAGGTTGTGATCATCATTCATCAAGACCGCATATTGTTGCGATAAGTTCAGGGGTGACGACTCACATTGAGCAAACAATACTTCCCAATTTTGTCTTTCTGTCTCTAACCACTGTTGATTCCTCTCGGCTTGCTGAATTTCCGTTTCAGACAACCATGGCTGCATTCGAGCAATGCGGTTTGGCATGCGCTGTGCCGCTTCCTCTAGAGTCATCGTCATATTTTCCAGACCTGCGTTGACCATGTCGACCCAAGTCTTCACTTTAGAATGCGGTAGGAAAGCAGGAAGTTGCTCAAGACGTGTCAATTCAGCTTCCCATTGAGGAACGTGCTCTGCCAACTGTTCACATTGTCTGTCATGCCACTTCTGATAAGCAGCAACCGATGCGCGCGCAAATTGACGACATTGTTCCCATGGAAGGCCTTGGACTAACCAGCTTCGCTGTTTGCCATCTTGTTGATTAGCAAAAAACTGCAACGATCCCCAAAACAATCCGCGCTTTATCGCGATCTTGCCACTCCAAATAGTGAAAGGGATACGTTCTTCACTGCCTACTGAAGATAACAGCAGGCGTGGACCATCAAGCTCAACTTGATGATATTCATTTTGAATAAAAAACTGTGCAGTCTTATTAGCGCTTAGCTGCATTGGAGCGTGCTCTTTAATTGGGAATATTGAATTTATATCATGATGCAGTGAGAATTAATAATGTCTCACTGCTTATCGACGCTTTCATGACCACCTAGGGGCAATTATGGATAAGTATCAAATTCTTGTGCTTGATTTCTGTTAGGATTATGGTTTTAGTGTGTCAAGTGAGCGACTGTGGACTTCTCAGCAAAACTACGCCTTTATTGGGCGAATAAAACCATAAATTACAGCGTATTAATTCTCATCACTCTGCTCGGTGTTGTAGTACCTGCTTGGTATTATGGTCAAAACACACTGATCACACCATTAATTTTAGGGGTTATTGCTGCGGCTCTTGCTGAAAGTGATGATAGCTTTACCGGACGTTTGAAAGCACTCACGCTAACCTTTATCTGTTTTGCCGTTGCAGCCTTCTCTATTGAGATTCTCTTCGATACGCCTTGGCTGTTCGCGATAGGGCTTTTCGTTTCAACCTTCTCTTTTATTATACTTGGGGCAATTGGCCCTAAATATGCCAGTATCGCATTTGGATCATTACTTGTGGCTATCTACGCCATGCTTGGGGCTCACGAGAGCACTAACCTTTGGTTTCAACCTCTACTATTGTTAACGGGCGCAGCTTGGTACTACTTCATGTCGATGATTTGGCAGATCGTATGGCCGATGCAACCAGTGCAGCAAAACCTAGCAACAGTATTCGATCAAATCGGCAATTACATCGGCTCTAAAGCAGAGCTCTTCTATCCAGTTTCAGATTTGATTCCCCAACCACATCGCATTATTGAAGCCAAACTCAATGCTAGCACTGTTAACGCGCTCAACATGTGCAAAGCAACGCTACTCAACCGCTCTAAGCGCGGACACATTGACGGACCGAGTGACCGATTCCTTAATACTTACTTCATCGCACAGGATATTCATGAACGCGTAAGCTCCAGCCACTACCGTTATCAAGAGCTGGCAAAACACTTTGAGCGATCAGACGTTTTATTTCGATTTAAGTATCTGCTCGAAGCCCAAGCTAAAGCTTGTAAAGAAGTAGCAAGCTCACTGAAGGTTGGCGCTGAATACCAACATGGCGAAAAATCTGTTCTGGCACTGGATGAACTGATGTCTTCACTTAATCATCTGCATCAACAGAACAACCCAGAATGGAAATCACTGCTCAACCAGTTGGATTACTTATTTAATAACCTAGCTACCGTCGAAAAACAGCTATCAAATATAAGTAACCCAGATGCAGAAAAACTAGAAGAAGGCGTACTGGACGATACCAACCCTCATACTTTGACGGCGATGTGGCATAAGATCAAAGCCAACTTGAACACCGACTCAATGCTATTTCGTCATGCAATTCGTATGGCGATCACTTTGACGATCGGTTACGGAATTATCCAAGGTTTTGAGATTGAAAGAGGTTATTGGATTTTGCTAACAACACTGTTTGTGTGCCAACCAAACTACAGTGCAACGCGACAAAAGCTGACGGCTCGTGTCATTGGCACCGTCGCAGGCTTGTTGATTGGAGTACCGTTGTTGACCTTTTTCCCATCTCAAGAGAGTCAGCTGGTATTCATTGTGGTCAGTGGCGTGATGTTCTTCGCTTTCCGTATCAATAACTACGGTTTCGCGACCGCCTTTATCACACTGCTTGTGCTCTTTTGCTTCAATCAATTAGGGGAAGGCTACGCAGTTGTATTGCCAAGACTAGCAGATACCTTCATTGGCAGCGCGCTCGCTGTTTTAGCGGTTAGCTATATTTTACCGGACTGGCAATCAAAACGACTTCACAAGGTGATGGCAGATGCGCTTGATTCCAATAAAGATTATCTCGCTCAGATCATTGGCCAATACCGTGTAGGCAAAAAAGACAGCCTTAGCTATCGTATTGCACGCCGCAGTGCACATAACAATGATGCAAATCTGACTGCCGCTGTTAGTAGCATGCTGGTTGAGCCGGGTAAGTATCGTACATCTGAAGATGAGAGCTTCCGATTCCTAACACTCAATCATGCACTACTCAGCTATATCTCTGCTCTGGGAGCTCATAGAACACGTATCGATGACGAAGCAACACACAAACTGGTACTAGACGCACACAGAGTAATACACGAGCATCTCGACGCTCTCAACGACCAGCTGTTTTGTCATCAAGAACAATGCGAAGTAAAAAACGCTTACGATCCTGAACTTGATAAGCGTTTAAGTGAATGGAGAGAAGAGGATGAGAGCTCTGTTAGAATGGTTCTACAACAGCTACATTTGATTTATCGAATGCTTCCAGAACTGCATACCTTAGCCACAAAATTTGCAGTTAAAGTTAAGATTGAAAAGCCGCTTGAAAAAGAAGTTTCAAGATGAAAAACAAAACAACAGTAAAAACAAAAAGACAACGAAGCTGCTCATTTTTTGAACACTTCGTGTGTTTGTACATTGCTCTACCAAAAGGCTCATCTAGGTAGAGCAACCACTTGCCTACCCTTTATCTACAAGGGCCGTTCAAATCTTACACGCATGTAAACTTGCTGACTTTGATTGACTCATCCATAACTTTGCCTAACATTCCTCGGACAAAAAACAACCAAAGGGATCTATAGTTGTCTTAGTTTTAGGAAACTTCAAACTTCATTTAATATTCACTTAATCTTGTTTGATTTATTGAATCAGTAAGCTATGCTCTATTGAGCATATGGATTTGAACTAAGGTCTCATTATGAATACACAGCAATTTGAAGCATTTAAGCAGAAAATACAGCTCCTTAACCCGCAGCAATTGAAAGCACTTCAAGGTGAAATAGACGAAAACCTTGAAACAGATCAACCTTCTCTTTTGACAGATGAAGAGTTAAACGTACTGAATGAGTTGTTCAATTAATAGACTAATGTCACTATTTTAGCTTAAATCCACCTGATCTTAGTAATTTGTAGCCGTTCTCCATTGCACTCAAAATATCGTCCGCCTAGACTCATTTCATACGTCAATAAAAGGTTCTGCTATGTCGATATCTGGTATTCAATCTGGTTACGCCATCATTCAGCAGTCAACCAACATGGCTGAAGAAGCCGCTATCGAGCTTAACCAAAACTCCAAACACTCTCCAAAAACCAACGACACTTTCCAAACTAGCGATTTGAGCTTCAATCAAATAGAACCTGAACAACCCATTTCGTTTAAAGAGAAAGAGCCTGAACCAGCTTCTTCCTCTACTGAAGCGTTATTAAAGCTGACACAGAGCGCAAATTACAACCGTGTTGGTGCGAGTGTGGTTGATCGTCAAAACGAAGCCATTGGTAGCCTTCTCGATATCCATATCTGATTCGAGCTACTATTTATCGATTTGATGGTTACCCTCTTTTTGACTAACAAATGGCTCTAAATCCATACAAACTGTAACTCATTATATCAGGCACTTGTTTCTGGTTTATTACTCGGTAGAATCAGCGCAAATCAATTTTGCTGCACAAACTTTACTTCATACTATTTATGCCAAAACTAAATCTGCATCGCCGTGACTATGTTTCTATTTTAGGAGGCGACATCTCCGCAGACGAATTAGAAAAGAAGCTCCAGCCTCATTTTGATAAGCCAGTGAATAAACTGACTCCGAGCCCTTACCTGACTGAAAAAAACCTTACACGTCGCTGGGCGGCTCTCGATAATGCAGACTCGCAGCAAGAACTGCTCGACCCTCATACTCAAAGGCAGATTCAGGCTTATGAGAAAAACATAGAGCACTTTATTGGCACGGTAAAAGTCCCTGTTGGTATATCTGGCCCTTTAAGAGTCAATGGCCTGTTTGCTAAAGGCGACTACCTAGTCCCACTTGCAACCACTGAAGCGGCGCTTGTCGCGTCGTATAACCGTGGTTCAAAGCTGATCACAGCTTGTGGTGGTGCAAGTGCAATGTTGCTCAATGAAGGCGTAACACGCACTCCTGGTTTCGCATTCCAAGGATTAGTTGAAGCAGGACAGTTTGTAGCATGGGCAGTGACCCAGTATGACCAATTTAAAACCTTAGCTGAATCAACAACGTCGCACGGCAAACTTACCGACATCAATGTCAACATCGAAGGTAACCATGTTTACTTGGTGTTTGAATTTCTAACCGGAGACGCTTCTGGTCAGAATATGGTAACTATCGCGACCAACGCGGTATTTGAGTACATCATAGAAAATACGCCGGTTAAGCCCGATCATGCTTTCCTTGATGGCAACTTATCAGGCGATAAGAAAGCCAATACACAAACCTTGCGCAGCGTTCGTGGTAAAAAAGTCACAGCCGAGGTCAATATCTCTGCTGAGCTTGTCGCTAAGTACCTCCACACCACACCAGAGAAGATGGTGCAGTTCGGACAAATGACCACAGTCGGTGGCGCTCTAAGCGGTACGATTGGTATCAATGCTCATTATGCCAATGCACTTGCTGCACTCTACATTGCTTGCGGTCAAGACGCGGCGTGTGTTGCTGAGTCTGCGATTGGTATGACTCGTATGGAGCTCAACAAAGAAGGTGGTTTGTACGCGAGTGTAACGCTGCCTAACTTGATGTTAGGAACAGTCGGTGGCGGTACTGGCCTACCAAGCCAAAAAGCGTGTCTCGATTTACTAGGGCTACACGGCAACGGTAAATCACAAGCCTTAGCTGAGGTTTGTGCGGCTTTATGTTTGGCGGGTGAGCTATCGATTGTAGGCGCATTCTGTGCGGGTCACTTTTCGCGCGCTCATCACAAGTTAGCGCGCTAGTTTCTGTTATAAAACCTTAAACCGACCGTTGTCACGCATTGAGTGAGTTGTGTATGGATTACTTACATTTATCGCGAGTGAGCCTTAAACACCTCACTGCGCTTCATATTATGCTGAACACCCACAGCGTCACTCAAACGTCAGAGCAACTCTTTGTCAGCCCTTCGAGTGTGAGTAAGACATTGTCTCAGCTGCGTGACATCCTTAATGACGAACTTTTCTATCGAGACGGCACCAAGCTGATCCCGACTCCCTTTGCCCTGAAAATAGCGCCCACTGTTCACGCGATTCTTTCCAGCATGAACGGGTTACTTCACCAAAAGAGTTTTACTCCTCAGGAGTATCAAGGCAGCTTTTCACTTTCGATGCGTGAAAGTACCTTCGAAGTGTTTGCCTCGAAGATCAGCAAAATCACCACTGAACTTGCACCAAAAGCCAAACTTAATATCTATTCGAAACAGGAGCTTGGATTCGATGCTTTGCTCAGTGGTAAGGTCAACTTGATCCTGTTGCCACACGATATCTCACAACCCCCAACGGATAATAAAGAGCTGGTGTGGGAAACGATTCTTCCTGATGAAATGGTTTGTTTGATGGGCGCTCACCACCCTCTCGCTCAGCAAGAACTAACAGTTGAAGGCTATTTAGACTACAAACACATTGGTATCTTAGATAACGAACTGTCTAAGCCTTACTTTGAGCAAAACTTAGTGCAATGTCATAAGCCTAGAGATATGGCGATATCGGTAGCGGACTTTGGCGCGGCGGCGGTGTTATGTCACCACACACCTTTCTTGTTCACTTGCTCAAAACAATGGGCTGAGCATGCCAAACAAGCACAAGGCTTGGTAAGTAAACCGCTTCCTTTTGATTACGGAAAAGTGGCGTATAGCTTGGTGTGGAACAAGCCAAACATGAATGATCAGGCGATCAAATGGTTGTGTGACTTGTTTTTAGAAGCCTAACTCTTTTCGCATTGATGACCGAAAATATTAGGTATAAACCTCAGGTGTTTGCATTGGCCTTTGAACAATTAAGTAGAGCTTATCGTGAAAGCTCTGCATTTGTTGTTCGGTGCATTTAGGCCACTCTAAAGCTTCGCCAATTACCCCATGATGTTGAAACGCATTTAACCGAATTCGAACATCACTTGGCAAACCCTTCAAGTAATACCCGACCTGCTCTACCTCGATATCTAGGTCACTTTTATTAGGAATATGCAGTAACCGAACTTCATGTAATCTGCCTTTATCAGCTAAGTAGTTAATGGTTTCAAACACTCGATGGTTCCCTCTACCCACTAACCATTGATGCGTTTCAGATTGCCATGATTTTAGGTCGATCATCGCACCATCAAGGTAAGGTAATACCTTATCCCAACCTTGCTGTGTCAACGAGCCATTACTATCAATAAAACACGTTAAGTGTGCCAATTGCGGATCGCTTTTGATCGCCTGAAATAGCTCGACGATAAACGGCAATTGCATGGTCGCCTCGCCACCCGAAACGGTAATACCGCTCAGGAAGAATTGATTGTGCCTAACCAGTTCAAGCACATCTGATACCGTCATCGTGGTGATTTTGGGGCTAGACTTATGATCACAGATATCGACGCACTGATCGCAGTTGGTACACGCTAACGGATCCCACTTCACTTTGCCTTCAATAAGACTCAGAGCACTGCTCGGGCAGCCACTCACGCAGTCTCCACAATGGTTACAGTGGTTGATGGTGTGTGGATTATGACAAGTGATGCAATCGAAATTACACCCCTGTAGGAACAGCACCAAGCGATTTCCTGGTCCATCAACACAAGAAAAGGTCAGCACACGGCTGACCTTCGCTTGTTTTTCTGTCTTATTATTTTTAACCCTAGCCATTTGAGTTGTTAGATCAGAAATTTTCATAATTCACATTGTTCGTATTCGAGAAACACATAACATGCGTACGTTAAAGCTATTCGTATGTCGGCGACATCTCTAAGCTCGCTACGCGTGGTTTACGCTCTAGTATGCCCGTATTTTTTGCAGCTTCAGCACCAAGGAAAGTGGTATTGGTGCGTGAACCTTGCTCGTCATATTTGGCAATGTCAGACAGCTTAATCATATAACCTGTCACACGAACCAAATCGTTCGATGCTACGTTAGCGGTGAACTCACGGTAACCCGCTTGAATCGCCCCTTTGCACAGGTTGAACATCGCTTCTGGATTGGACTTCACCGTTTCGTCGATGGTCAGAATGTCGCTGATACCCGACGTGTAGAACTTGTGGTGACCAGCCGTCGCACGTACGTAAGACACTGGATCCGGTTCTGTTCCGTAAGGGATGCGTACACCCGGCGTCACATCTTCATCTAGGCTGATACCACCTTGAGCGTGTAACAGAGCCTTACCTTCCAGCCCATATTTCACTTCCGAGTTTTCAACAATCTCAGCCAGCTTTTCAGAAATACGATGGCCTAACTGATTTGCTTGTTCATCGTGACCATAGCGCCCTGCTTTGCCTTCTTTTTCCATTAAGATGTTAACCGCCTCAGCCATGCCATAAATACCAAACATTGGCGCAAAGCGATCTTCTTCAATTAAGCCTTCTTTGGTTAAGAAGCCTTCGAAGAAGTTAGACTCTTCATGTAAGAAGCGGCTACGTGCATTCATCAATTCGATCATGATGCTGCTGTAGTTAGGTAGTACTTGCTGTAAGAAGTCTACGCTGTCTTCAGATTTCAGAGCCACTTGCTTGAGGTTCATACGTACTAGCGTGTTTGAACCACCCGCCAGAGGCAAAGAGTTGTAGCAACTCACGATGCCAAAACGCTTATCTCCGTACGCAGCGGCGTGTGCAGGATAATTGGCAATGTGCGGCTTGCTGCATTCACAGATATTGCTCGCAGCATGACGAAGCAGGTCATCAGATGTGACTGCAGGGTCGTACATAAAGGTTAAGTTAGGTGCGATCTGCTTGAGTTCAGCATCCACACGTAAAATAGTGCGACATACAATGTTGTCACTAGGGCCAATATTAACGTGCATGAAGGCATCTGGCAGCGTGCGATCCAGCATGATCCAGAACAGCTTCAGCTTTTGGTATACCTGCTCATCCGTCAAACCGCCAACAAAAGGCATCAACACATCGTCCAACTGGCCTAAGTAAACCGGAATTGAAGTCACTGATGGAACGTGATGATAAAGGATGGTGAGCATGTTCAATGCTTCGTCGAAATTAGTAGCCGCGCTAAGCTCTAAATACTTGGAGCCTTGATGTAAGTATTTAGAATAATCAGGAAGCACATAGCGCGGCTTAAATGGGGCGTGACCTTCAAACATGTCACACAGCACACCTTGTTGTAAGGCTTGCTCTACTTCATTGCTTACCGGCATATACGGCAGACTGGCTTCAGCTTCTAAGGCAAGATAGCTCGACTTCTGTTTTGGGGACAGGTTGGCATCTGAAATGATATTGCTAAAGCGTTGTTGTTGTTCTGAAAGTGTTGAAGAAGTAGATGACGCAGATTGGTGGCTCATGATTAAACCCTTAATATTCTTATGGGCTTATTTTATATCTCACACTTACATTTCCACTAATGAAATGTATGCAAGCCTACATTTCCAAAATGGAAAACACCATTTGTAACTTAGTAATTTATGAATAGATAGCTTGTAAATTTTGTGAATAGACAGTTTTTAAATTGGCCATTTGCCAATTAACGATGGTTGTTTATCGATGATTGTCGTTGGGGAAGGGAAAGAATGAGCAGAAGAGATTAGGCCGCTTAATTGAACCGTTTAGTTTAAAACGCAAGTGCGTATAAATAGAAAACCCACATAACGGATCCAAAGATCGTTGATGTGGGTTTAGTCAATTAAGCGTGAGTGCAGTTATCTGATCAGCTATCTATATGTCAACTGCAGATACGTCAACTACAGACAAGTGAACTATAGATGAGGAACCACTTGTTTACGGCCTACACCCATCAGAACCTTCAAAGTACCTTGTGGGGTGTCGATTGAAAACGGTGTTGAGACTTCAACAATCGAAAAACCTGCTGCGCTCAATACATTCTGGGAGCGCTGTTCGCTGACCCCAAAATCTTCGCTGTCGTTTTCTAAGTACCAATCCCAGTGTACAAAAACCCCATCGTTTTCTAACAGAGTATAAATAAGGCTGACCGTATCTTGTAGGTTCGGAATAAAGCCACATACCGAAGAGGCTACCACTAAGTCAAACTGATTTCTGAATGCTGGGTGTTGGGCTGCAAGTCCGCGCGATAAGATATCAACGACAGGCTCTACATTAGACAGCTCTTTTTTATCTAACTCTTCAATCATCCCTTCTGAGATATCGAGAGCGATGATCTCTTTTGCAAAAGGAGATATTTTCTGGCTGAGTAATCCTGTACCACAACCAAAATCAAGGACACGGGTTCCGTTCAAATCAACGAGCTGTGTTAACTGGTCAAATGCGGACTGTGCGAATACAGCAGTAGCGGGATCGTTATCCCAATCAGGTGCGTACTCGTCCCATTGTTTCGCCATCATGGCCTCCATCTTTACTTCTTGTAGGTTCGGAACGCCCCCAGAATAAACCAAATTAGTCAATTCGTCATAGAGTTATCATGCAAAGATGGACTATTTCTAAGATAGTCAGCACAATATTCAGATAATATGCACCGCCACCCGCTCAATATGGAAATGAAATGAACCTTTCTCAAGTCCAAGCCTTTTGTTCTGTTGCTGATTTAGGATCCGTCTCTGAAGCTGCGCGACAGCTTGAATGTAACCGAACCAAACTGAGCATGTCGATCAAAGCCTTGGAAAAAGAGTTAGATGTCGAACTGTTTGTTCGAAGCGGTAACCATGTCGAGCTGTCTGAGGCAGGTAAGGCCATATATAAAGACTGTGAAGGCATGTTGGTAACGGCAGCACGCATTAAGCAAACCTGCTTACATGTTTCGGGTGAATTCAACGCAGAGATTTGGATCGCACGCGACGATTCCCTACCCGATGAAATGTGGCAAAGTTTATCGCACGCCCTAAACAACAAATACCCTTCCACTTCTTTCAACTTCGTTCTCGCTTCTAGTGGCGACTTGGCTAATCTTGTCGAAACTCAGCAAGTTGATTTTGCGTTTGGTGTCGATTACGAGCGTGTCGACGACCCAAGAATTATCTACAACCCACTCGGCAAGATCCGAATGATGTCGGTATGTAAGAAAGGGCATGATTTAAGTGCGATGCGAAGAGTGTCGGATGAAGTACTAAGAAATTCGATGCAAGCGACCATGGTTTATCTCAATGAAAAAGATAACCCTGAGCTTGAGCCCTTCTCTCGCCGATACATTGGTTTTTCTAGCTTCGATTTTATGTTGGATACGATTCTACGAGAAGATGCATGGGGCGTAATGCCTGAGCCATTGATACGCCATTTATTGCGTGAACAGGAACTGGCGGTGATCAAGCACACTTATGGCCTGACTCAAGAAGACTACTGTATGTTTACCGCGGCAGGTATGGCAGAACACCCAGGAATGAATTGGTTAGCGGATCAGATCAGCGATTACTTGTTTGATTTCTAAAGTGTCAGATAATGTTCTATCTCGACACTTAAAATCGTCTAACAAATAGAAAGCCCTCTCTTTAGAAGACCATCACGTGATCCACTAAATAACGTCCGTCTTCTTCAACTAACACCATTTCTGCCACAAATTCGCCTTTCGCAATGGTATACGCTTGCTTCCAAACAAAGGCGATGGAATCGGAGCGTCTGAATAGCGCCACAGGCTCACGTTCAGCAAAAAAGCCATTACTGTGCTGATAATGATGACACACCTTTTCCAGATACTCAGGCGTCACAATATCCTTCATGCGCTGCGTAAAGTCTCGGCAGTGTTGAGCATGGTCAACCTTGGTTGAACCGTCCATCAAATTGTCCATGATCGGGTTAGCAATCGCCCACAACTCGCTATCGTTGAGATCATCAAATTTCATCTTCATCCATTCCTTTTCAAGTTCAACTCGGCTCTATGTTCAAGGTTCAGGTTCAAACCCAAGTTTAAGGTATAAAGTTTCAATGCGATTTCTGTAACCTTAACAACCTGCTCCTTTACACTGCGAGCCTATGAGACCTTCACAACCTATGTGTTTTACTAATCATAAACCATTTAGCGCCAGTTTCACATTTCCTGAAAAACAGTCATCGTCAACTTTACTGACACCAAAATCTACCACTAAGTAATTGAATAGTAACAACTTGGATGTAAAACGGGTTACCGACATATAAACGTCATCAGATAAAGTTTGTAAAGCTAGCTCAATATTAGAACAATGACGTTATCAAAAACATCTGGAAAATATTATGTGTGACAGGAAAAGCCAAAACGAAAATCGAGTACTATTGTTCTCAGCCCTTTTAGCATCAGGCTTCGCGATTGGCGGATTGGTGTTGGGTCTTCTCGTTGGCTCTCTAGTCATAGTATTTGACGGTGTCTATTCTCTTATCAGTTTACTGTTAACTTTATTGTCACTAGCTGCTTCGAAATACATTAATCGCCCATCAGACAGGGAGTTCCCGTTCGGTCGAGCAATCATTGAGCCAATCGTAATCGCCATTAAAGCGATTGTGATTCTGCTTGTGGTCGGTTATTCACTTTATTCTGCGATTGGTGCTCTGATGACAGGTGGTCGTGAAGTTGATGCTTCTATCGCAACTCTGTTTGGTATTTTCAACGTATTGGGTTGTGGTTACGCTTGGTGGTACATCGCTAACAAGAGCAAACGTATTTCTTCAGGTTTGATTCAAGCTGAGTCTAAACAGTGGCAAATGGATACGCTGTTGAGTGTGGCAGTTACGGCAGGTTTCGTTGTTGCTTGGTTGGTGGCTTACTCTCCGTTTGCTGAATACGCGGTATATGCCGATCCAATGATGATGTTGCTGATGTCTTTCTACTTTATCAAAGTGCCGTTCGACATGTTACGTGAAGCAATGCGTGAACTGCTAATGATGTCGGCAACCAAAGATATTTGTGACGCGGTAGATAAGAATGTTGTCGCTGTAGACAAAGATGCGGACCAAGATTTGGAGCTAATGGGTGTGACTAAGGTTGGCCCGGAACTAAGAGTCAATGTTGATATTCATACTAACGACCAAGATGCGATTACGGTTGATGATATTGAACGAACACGCCATCAATTAACGCGACGCTTATCTAAAATGCCTTATGAGCTTCAATTGAACCTCAATATCGCGAGCTAAGAGCATTCTCTCTTAAGTTCAAGACTGAACCTCTTCAGAAGCCGACGCCTTAACCGTCGGCTTTTTGTCTCTAGTTACCCACCAGCAAGCCAGTGAACCAATCGTCACCATACAAACGCCCTGCCAGAAACTCATGCTCAATGACAAACCTAGAATCATAGAAGACAGTAAGGTCGCGAAGATTGGCGTAAAGTAAGACATGGTTGCCAAAAACACCATGTTGCCACCTAGAATCGCCGTGTTCCAAAGCGCGTAACCAGCGCCCATACAAGCCCCAGCAAGCACTAAGTCAATCGCAGCACTTGAAGTCATCACCATGCCGGTTTCATCACTCAATGCGTATTTGATCCACAGAGTGATCGCAGTAGCGATAAAGAAAAGCACAATCGCATTCTGCCCTTTAGCAACGCGTTGGGTGTAATTGCAATATACCGCCCAAATAATCGCGCCGAAGAATGCCATCGAATAGGTTTTAGGGTTGGTCGCAATATTAGCCGCGATTTGCTCGACAGAAAGCCCCTGATCGCCGCTGATACTCCAAGCCACGCCAAAAAACGCTAAGACGATACTTGGATAAACCAACCAGTTAATCTTTTTGTCACTCAGCAGTACCGCAAACAACACCGTTAGTGCAGGCCATAGATAGTTGATAACGGCCATTTCTAAGGCTTGATGTCGGCTATTTGCCATTCCTAAAGCCAGAGCTAGGAAGATCTCGTAGCACACGAATAAGGCACCACCGATCAACAAATACGATTTGGAGAAGCGCGACAGCTTAGGTAACCCCATAACACAGACTAACAACAGTGAGCTCACCGTATAAAGACTGGCGGCACCACCAATTGGGCCCAGTTGTTCTGACACACTACGAGACAATGCAATTAAGCAGCTCCATAGTAAAATGGCAGCAATGCCGTAGCAGCTATGGCGATGAGATTTCAGCACGCCTCTTCCTTCTTTTTATTGTAATTAGGTAATCAAAGCGAGCTTAAGCAAAGGTAGGCTTAAACACCACTATCGATAAGTTGCAGTAAGTAAAAATAAGTAGCCGAGCACATAACTGTACTCGGCTATCCATCATTTACTCAAAAATCTAAAAGCAATTAGCAATTAGCAATTAGCAATTAGCAATTATGCCAACAAAAGTGCTTGCAGGTCAGCCAGAGACTTAACCTGATAATGAGGGTTAATTCCTGCTGGCGTCGCTTTCTCTTGGCTGTTCAACCAACAGGTCTCAATACCAAAATCCAAGCCACCTAAAATATCAGAGTGTGGGTTGTCCCCGACCATCAATACTCTTTGCTTTGATGGCAATCCAATCAGCTTGTGCGCATGCTCAAAAATTTCCGCGTCTGGTTTAGCGACACCGACTTCCTCAGAAATGATCACATGGTCAAAGTAGTCTGTCATTCCTGTTCGTTCCAAACGGATTGACTGCAGCTCTGTGAAACCATTGGTGATGATGCCCATGTTCACTTTGCCTTGTAACGACTCCATCAACTCTTTTGCACCAGGAAGCAGAGAACAGATGTCTGCCATTGCGGCTAAAAACGCACTGTTTAGTGCTGCCGTGGTTGTCTCTAACTTTGTTGCCCAGCTTTCAAAACGCGCGTGCTTCAGTTGTGCAGCCGTAATACGGCCATCTTGGTAATCGACCCATAACGGCAAATTAACCTCTTGATACACTGAATAATCCTGTTCGCTAAAGTCCACGCCAAAACGGGAGAACATCAGCTTCATTCCTTGAAAAGCATCAAAGTGGAACAAGGTTTCATCTGCATCAAAGAATATCCAATCGTACTTCATTTTATGTCCTATTATTCGCGCGGTTGAGCAGTGCTTGTATTTATTTTCTCGTTGCCTCAAAGGCCAGATGTGCATTCTACTATCAATTTTGTGAGCCTGAATATAGTTCTAAGAATTTATAGAAAACAAGCAACAAGTCATGATGTATCGCAAATTTTGCCACATATTAAACCAATACCATACAAGAAATACACTTAAGTACCGGGAGGTACCATGAAGCACTTCTTACCGTCATCCGTCATGCTCACCCCATTCCTTGTTAAGTATTATGATGAACAACCAGAAGACACCTCTGACGCCTTAGATACCGATGAGTCTCAGCAACCTCAAATTGAAGCTAACGATGACTCACGCAAACCATCGACACAAACTGAACTTGAACCGACGTTGAGTGAATAGCCTTTACTTTCATGGTCATGGAACGTAATTCTGTTATTAAATCAATCAATAGTTCGCTTTCCATTACTGACAATAAACACATAAGAAAACCATAAAAACGATTGCTATATGAGCCCTATCACAACACATAATCACAAAGTGGTAGTTCGGAATCAAAGTTGTTCCAGATCAATGGTCGACCAGTTGATTGCCGACAACATGTAGGAAATTAAAAAATCATAATTAACGGAGTTTTCCAATGTCTACTGCATTTTACATCCCTACAATCAACTTCATGGGTACTGGCTGTTTGAAAGATGCTGCTGATAGCATTCAGTCTCAAGGCTTCAAAAAAGGTCTGATCGTAACGGATAAGATCCTTAACCAAATTGGCGTGGTTAAACAGGTACAAGACCTACTTAGCCAACGTGGCGTAGACGCAGTTGTATTCGACGGTACTCAACCAAACCCAACCATCACTAACGTGAACGATGGTCTTGAGTTACTAACTGACAACGATTGTGATTTCGTTGTTTCACTAGGTGGCGGTTCGCCACATGACTGTGCAAAAGGTATCGCTCTGGTTGCCTCTAATGGCGGCAAGATTGCAGATTACGAAGGCGTAGACCAGTCTGAAAAGCCAATGATGCCTCTAATTGCTATCAACACAACAGCAGGTACAGCTTCTGAAATGACGCGTTTCTGCATCATTACTGACGAAGCTCGTCACATTAAGATGGCTATCGTTGATAAGCACACAACACCGCTTATCTCAGTAAACGATCCTGAGTTGATGCTTGCTAAACCTGCATCACTAACGGCAGCAACAGGCATGGATGCGTTGACACACGCAATCGAAGCTTACGTTTCAATCGCAGCAACGCCAATCACAGACGCAGTTGCGATTAAAGCAATCGAACTTGTGCAAGCACATCTAAGAACAGCAGTAGCGCACGGTGAAGACATTGAAGCTCGCGAGCAAATGGCTTACGCACAGTTCATGGCGGGGATGGCATTCAACAACGCTTCTCTTGGCTATGTTCATGCAATGGCGCACCAACTGGGTGGTTTCTACGACCTTCCACACGGTGTATGTAACGCTATCTTGCTACCACACGTTCAACGTTACAACGCGCAAGTTTGTCCAGAGCGTCTACGTGATGTTGCAAAAGCGATGGGTGTGAATGTTGAAGGTATGACAGCAGAACAAGGCGCAGAAGCAGCTATCAACGCGATTGTTCAACTAGCAAATGACGTGAACATCCCAACAGGTATCGCTCAACTTGGTGCTAAATTGGAAGACATCCCGACTCTGTCTGACAACGCACTAAAAGATGCTTGTGGTTTCACTAACCCTAAACAAGCGACTCACGAAGAAATCTCAGCGATCTTCGAAGCGGCAATGTAATCTAGCGACAAGTTATTCGAGCTAGAAACACGCGGCTCTTGCTAAAAACAAATAGCTAACACAAACGGGCTCACCTTCTGAGCCCGTTTTTTTATCTTCCTGTCTCTTTCAATTCTTTGCCTTCATAGCCAACCAAGAACGACGAATCACTAGCTACTCACCACTAAAAAGTCGCATTGTTGCGATCGCTTGGTTATAGTCAAACTATTGATATATAGAATGACAAACAGGTTCCATTGAGTCGTTGGATAGTTAGCACCTCATTATTAGCTTCACTCGTTGTCCACTCCGCTCAAGCAGAGGAACAAAATGGGTGCCACAGTCAGCCGCTAGAAGACGCCCCTGTCGAAAAAGCCTACCACTACCTAAACAGTAAATTTTGCCAACCCGCATTATGGTTTGACAGTTTCTTTGTCGATGACCGCATTACCGAAGATGCTCGAGCGGGCACTTCTGTCCGTTGGTACAACGATTTTATTTACTCAGAAGGTGGTGACGTCGACTACTCAACCAAGCTCAACGCACGTTTACATCTTCCCTTTGCGAGTAAGCGCTTAAAATTAATCTACGAATCTGTCAGCGATGAAGAGTTCTTTGATTTCTTTCCACAAGATTCAGAGGAATTAGAGAGCGCACTCGGCCTTCGTTACGATGCTTATGCGAAGGGTTACAGTAGCTTCAATATTAAAGCGACACTGCGTCCGCGTATTGAAGCTCGTTATCGCTTTACCTACCCTCTCACTACCGATGCCGTATTCAGGCTGACCCAACGTGTGTATCAAGAAAAGCAAGAAACTGGCGAGATCACCGATATCGATTTTGATCTTTCTTTGAGTGATGACTTCTTAGCGCGATGGTCGAACTTTGCAGGTTATAACGACGACCTTAAAGGCTGGGAGTACGGTACGGGGCTAACTTTGTATCACTATCTTTCTCAAGACCAAGCTCTACAATACAGCGCGACGATTGCAGCAACCAGCGAGCCGTATAACCACTACGAATATTCACAAGTGTCGATAACCTACCGAGAAAACGTTTGGAAAGAGTGGCTGTTCTACGAATTGATTCCGCGCTATCAATGGGAACGAGAGCCCCATGAGAAACACACCGAAGAGGCCAACATCACCCTACGGCTTGAAGTCCTATTCAATAATGTCTAGCTCAACAACGCCTAGTTAGTATTTATGAGATGAGCATCGTGAGATAAAAACATGGACACAAAAAAAGCACATCATGTGATGTGCTTTTTCAGTTCTATATAAGGCTTAAGCTGTAGTCTTAACCCTTGTAGTTTCTTACTCGTGCCGCTTCTGCTTCACGCTTGTCGACAACGGTTTTACCGATTGGCGCCAATGAGATAACCGCGAGCTTAAGGTGCTGAATCGCAAACGGAATACCGATGATGGTAATGAAACACGCTACTGCTGACATGATGTGACCAATCGCAAGCCAGATTCCCGCAAATAAGAACCAAATAACGTTACCAATCACACCTAGCGGGCTCGTGCCAATGTCCATTTCATTGGTCAGTTCATCGCGTGAAATCGCTTCCTGACCAAATGGAAAGAATGAGAAGTTACCCATAACAAAACACGCTCTACCCCATGGAATACCAACGATGGTTAGGAATGCGAGCAGTCCGAAGAACCACCAAGCTAGTCCCATAAATACGCCACCGAACAGAAACCAAATGATGTTTCCTATTGTTTTCATTCTGTATTCTCCAAATCTTTGAATGCTGTTTATTTCATATGCCGAGTAAGGCAATGCTTGTTGTAATAGGTTCATTATTGTTGAACCTTTATGAACCGTTTATGAATCACTTACATTTTATGTGATTGATACACACCACGGTTCTCTATATCCGCATAGGGCTCAACCCATTTATTTGATACCATTCAGCTCTAACCTAAGCGCAGACTCAACAACGAATTTAAGGCCGAACCTATGAACAATACAGAGCAACCTAAAAAGAAAATGAAAAATTGGGTGCCAATCCTCTTCTTCGGGCTTCTCAGTACGGTTCCAGTGTTCATGTTCTTAGTCGACGTGTACATCAACCAGTATATGTGACAGAGCCCGCCGGCCTAGCTGCATAAATGGATACCGGACCGATTTCCTGTATCCATTTCCATTAGATCCGTTCTTCTGCAGTCAGCTCTTCTGTAATCAAATCAACTTTTCCGTAATCAAATCAGCTCTTCGTTAATAAAATCAAGAATGTCGATCAGCTCATGATCAGGCAGATTCAGTAAGTTATCACCCACATACCATTCAATCTTACATTGGTTTGGCAATTCGCTGATCGCTGGATTTCCTATCCAAACCTTGTGTTTCTTCGCTATGTTGTCTCTCACAATAATGCCGTCTTCGTAGCTCACAGGTAAATAGAGGTGAAGCATGTTGACCTGCGGTTGTTGCGGGTTAATCGTAAACTGAGGGTAATCTTGTAGGATTTGATAGATTTGCTTAGTACGCTCATACAATGCTGGCATCAACTCAATCCGTTGATCAAACTGCATTGCTGCCGAAACTACGTAAGGCGTGCGATGATAAACATTTCCGCCCTGACGCTTCATCCATGCTGAAGCTTTTGCTACGAAAGCCTTATCACCTAGTAGGAGTGACCCCCCAAGACCATTTAACCCTTTATAGAGCGAAACATAAGCTGTATCGAACCCCTTAGCAATCTCGCTATATGGCTTTTGATAATACGCGCCACACTCCCACAAACGAGCACCATCCATATGCAGATGAATCGATTGTTCTTTGCAGTACTGCTTTATCGCTTCAAGCTCTCCCCACTCAGGCAGCTGACCACCAATCTCTCGCATCGGTAGTTCATACAATGCCGCGGCAATCTCATCAGGCCAAGCCTTTAAGTCGTCGACATTCCAAGTGCGAAATACATTACCAACCGGAAGTATATTGAAACGGTTCTGGAGCTGATACCCTTGGCGTTCATGGCGCATAATATGGCTGGATTCGTGCATCGCCACCAAAGGATTTCTTTTTTCTTGGCAAGCAATCTCTAACGCTGTCGGTTGATTCATTGTGCCAGTAATCACAAACACGGCGGCTTCATAGCCGAGAAAATCAGCCACTTTGCTTTCAAAACTCTCAATAAAATCGCCATCACCGTAGGTGTCGTGCGCCACATCATGTGTTTCGCACCATTCAGCCATTTGCGCGAAGGTTTGTGCTGGTGTTGGATCGAAGTGACCAGAAAGCAGCAAATTACATTGTTGACGCAAGTCCGTGCTCATACCTTTTCCTTTATTCATTGTCGTTCTATGTAGGGTGATTGAATTATTTACGTTAGCCTTCAACGGTGACATAAAGTGCACCTCTTCGCTTTTATTATTAGCGAATAATTAGTTTTACGCAGTCATCGGCTGCGTGTGCCGGAAATACTCAAATTGACGGGTGTTTTATATAATTAAGTCCCTAAAAACACGTGCATCTAACTAGATAAGTATGGGCTAATTCGTTGTTGTTCAACCATTCTTCTATTATTGTATATCTATAATTCCAATAAATATTATTCGTTAATGGACAAAGAGGGCTATATGTCGAAAAATCGAGTCTTGGTGCTATTCGCCCACCCTTCTCAGCATCGCTCTGAAGCGAACAAACCCTTATTTGAGCAAGCCAAGCGTATTGAAGGCGTCACCTGTGTCGATCTTTATGCTGAATACCCGACCTTCAAGATCAATATCGATCGTGAACAGAAACGCCTGTTGGACCATGACATCATCATTTTTCAGTTCCCACTATATTGGTACTCAACACCCGCGATTCTTAAAGAATGGCAAGACCTCGTCCTAGAATACGGATTTGCTTACGGCACCGACGGTAATGAACTGCAAGGTAAGAGCTTGTTATGCAGTATCACCGCTGGCGGCAAAAAAGAGGCTTATCAAACTGACGGTTATAACCACTTCACCATCCGTGAACTGCTTCACCCAATCGAACAAACGGCGTCTTTGTGCGGCATGAACTACTTGGCTCCATTGGCTTTGTTTGGTTCACGTACTGCGTTAGAAGAAGGCCGAATTCAAGATCATGTAAATAGCTACAAATCGCTTTTAGAGGCTTTTGTTGCGGGCGAAGTCGATCTTAAAAAGGCAAGCAAGGCTGAAAAGCTAAACCATTATGTCGATGAAATGATGAGCAGAGGTTAGATCATGACAGGATATTTTCTACAAGCATTTATCTATTTGCTCGCGGCAGTCATCGCCGTCCCTATCGCCAAAAGGCTTGGCCTCGGCTCTGTGCTTGGTTACCTGATTGCCGGTGTGGTGATTGGCCCAATCATCGGCTTAGTGGGTGAAGAGACCACGACCATTCAACACTTTGCCGAATTCGGTGTAGTAATGATGCTGTTCTTGGTCGGGCTTGAGCTTGAGCCGAAGATGCTTTGGGCAATGAGAAACCGCCTGATGGGGCTCGGCGGCCTACAAGTCGGTGGCACAACGGCCATAGTCATGGGGATTGCTCTGTTCTTCGGGCAACCTTGGACGATCGCGCTGACTATCGGTTTGATCTTCGCACTGTCATCTACCGCGATTGTTCTCCAAACCTTTAATGAGAAAGGGCTCTCCAAGACAGAAGGCGGCAAGAATGCTTTCTCGGTCTTACTGTTCCAAGATATCGCTGTCATTCCGATGCTGGCATTTATCCCTCTATTGGCATTGCCAGAATTAATCGAAGCTGCACAAAGCGCGGTCGCTTCGACTTCTGATCACCATGAAGAGTTGAGTCTTGTTGCTGGCCTACCCGGCTGGGCTTATGGCCTTGTGATCACAGCATCTATTGCGATTGTTGTGGTCGGCGGGCACTTCTTGAGTCGTCCACTGTTCCGCTTTGTGGCGAGCTCAGGCTTGCGAGAAATCTTTACTGCAACCGCACTGATGTTGGTTATTGGTATTGCTGCACTAATGAGCCTAGTCGGCCTCTCACCAGCTTTAGGAACCTTCCTTGCGGGTGTGGTATTGGCGAACAGTGAATTCCGCCACGAGCTTGAGTCTAATATAGACCCGTTTAAAGGGCTGCTACTTGGCTTGTTCTTCATTACGGTAGGTGCGGGCATCAACTTTGATGTTCTATTCAACGACTTTGGTTTGATCATTGGCCTCACTCTTGGCGTTATGCTACTTAAAGCCTTGGTGTTGTTTACATTGGCGCTGATCTTTAAAATCAAAAATAGTGACCGATGGTTGTTTACGTTGAGCTTGGCTCAAGCCGGTGAATTCGGTTTTGTACTACTTAGCTTCTCGGCTCAAAACCACGTATTGCCTGCTGATATAGTTCAAACTCTGTCGCTGGTTGTTGCCCTTTCAATGTTCCTAACTCCAGGCTTATTCATTCTATTTGATAAAGTGATACTTCCTCGTTACGAGCAAAAGTCTAACGACCGAGAAGCCGATACTATCGAAGAGAAAGGTACGGTGATCATTGCTGGTATTGGCCGATTCGGTCAAATCGTTAACCGCTTACTGGTGTCGAATGATGTCAATACTGTGGTTCTGGATCACCAAGCTAACCAAGTCGATTTGTTACGCTCCATCAATATCAAATCTTACTTTGGTGATGCAACTCGTCATGACTTATTGCATACCGCAGGAATCGAAGAAGCAGCAATGTTTGTCGTCGCTATCGACAACCAAGACTCAAGCGTTGAATTAGTGAAATACGTTAAACACACCTACCCTAATGTGAAAATCTTAGCGCGTGCATTCGACCGTGGTCACAGTTACCGCCTACGAGAAGCCGGTGCAGATTCTGTAATCTCAGAAACGTACCACTCGGCACTCGAAATGGGCTCAGAAGCTCTACGTTCTTTAGGGCACCATCCATTCTTCGTTGAACAGCAAAAATCAACGTATCAACGTGTTGAAAGCCGTAAGTCTGAAAAACTATACCAAGCTTGGTCTGACGCTGAAGAGAACCCACGTTACGACAACAACTACCGACAAATCTTCATTCACCTTGAAGAAGCAATGAAAGAAGACATGAAAAAAGACCGTTCAGACAAGCACTCTCGCTCAGAACGAGGTTGGACACCGCCACCGAAAGGCTATGCAGATGGCTTTGAGGAAGAACAAACCTAAGCAGAGCTCAAATTCGAGGTTAACAACCACTCAAAAAGCGGCTTTCGGGTCGCTTTTTCATTCTCTAAATACGAATAGCACGACCGATGAAGCCAAAACACGGAACCTAAATCAGATGAACCACGACATTTATGTGATCCAGTTATAATTTTCAATCTCAAGCTACCCGTCAAAAATGAATTCACTTTTTACATTTATAAAACATTACCTCCCCACATAAACCACACCATCAATGTGGGTATATATGCATTCTTTTAAGCCCTTCAGTCGTCGTTCTAATTCGTAGCGACCATTCTCTAACGTTTGAGTTACATTGCATATATCTAAACACGCCTCACAAGTCGCCACTAAAGCATTCACATCGCCAATAATTAACGCTCCGCACTCACAAATTCAAACCATAAAAATTAACACAAACGTTTCAAAGTATGTCTATCGTTACAATTTGTAACGAATACCAGTTGTCGGTATAGTCCTGCACTTCAAAAAGTGAGGCGGTTGCGCTCACCTTAAAGGAGATATAATAATGATTACTAATGATGCAGTAATAATGGGCATGTTAGCTGTTATTCTTGGCGGTGTTTTTATCACGGAAAGTAGCCAAAATAGCGCTCTGAAAAAATTCTACTCGTTCGTTCCGGGTCTATTGCTCTGTTACTTTGTTCCTTCTCTATTGAATAGTTTAGGCATCATCGATGCGTCAAACTCAAAGCTATACTTCGTTGCAAGTCGCTACCTATTACCGAGTGCACTCGTTCTTCTGATCATCTCAGCAGACCTTCGTAAAATATTTGGCCTTGGTTCTAAAGCCGTCATCATGTTCCTAACCGGTACTGTCGGCATTATCATTGGCGGGCCTTTAGCGATTCTAATTATCGACCAAGTTAACCCTGACCTTGTATCTGGCGATGTATGGCGCGGCCTTACAACAGTGGCTGGCTCTTGGATTGGCGGCGGTGCAAATCAAGCAGCAATGAAAGAAGTGTTCGAGGTTGATGACCAGTTATTCTCTGCAATGATTACGGTTGATGTTATCTGTGCGAACATTTGGATGGCCGTGTTACTTATCATGGCAGGTCGCCAAAAGAAGATTGATGCATGGTTAAAAGCTGACACATCATCTATCGAAGAGCTAAAAGAGACGGTTTCTAAATACCAAGAAGAGAACGCTCGCCCAACAACCACAACAGATCTAATGAAGATCACGGGAATTGCATTCGGTCTTACCGGTCTAGCTCACTTATTCAGTGACCTAATCGCACCTTGGATCTCGACCAACGCTCCAGAACTCGCGAAATACAGCCTTACATCAGGCTTCTTCTGGTTAATCGTTATGGTGACAACGTTCGCGCTCATCGCTTCATGCTTCAAATCTACACGCAGCCTTGAGCACAGCGGCGCGTCTAAAGTTGGTTCAGCGTTCATCTACATCCTAGTTGCAACCATCGGTATGCAAATGGATGTGACGGCTATCTTAGACAATCCAGGCTACTTCTTCATTGGTATCACATGGCTAACTATCCATGCCATTCTAATGATTGTGATGGCGAAGCTTATCCGTGCACCACTGTTCTTCATGGCTGTCGGTAGCCAAGCTAACGTTGGCGGCGCAGCATCGGCTCCTATCGTAGCAGCTGCATTCCACCCAGCTCTGGCGCCAGTAGGTATCCTAATGGCGGTACTTGGTTACGCACTCGGTACATACGGCGCTTACATCTGTGGCCTAATTATGCAGGCTGCGGCAGGTTAATAAGCCTCGAAATAAAAACGATATGGGCGACAGGACCTTTGATCATGTCGCTCTTTGTTATGTGCTTTTCTTGTCACAAGCGTTTCTAAAAGTGCAAACACATATCAAAGCGGGATAGACACAAAAAAGGCGACAGTAAAAACTGTCGCCTTTCTATTAAGCTTTCTTAAGTTAGCTTCCTAATTCAGAATTATTCCCAATCTAGGATTACTTTACCTGACATACCAGAGCGCATCATGTCGAAGCCTTTCTGGAAGTCATCCACTTTGTAGTGGTGAGTAATGATTGGTGTTAGATCTAGGCCAGACTGGATTAGTGAAGCCATTGTATACAACGATAAGAAAAGTTAATTTAAAACAGACACTTACCACAAAATAAAATTACTAATGGCGACAAACTGGCGACAAATTTTTCTCTCCAAGATAAAAATAAGGTCAACAATAAGCCTATTTCTCGTCTTACTTCCAATCCAGCTTCTTTGACCAAGCAAAAGAAATATATAATTAAAATAACTTTACGCTGCCCTCCGTCCCGTGTTTTTTTGACTTTCCACTCACCTTCGTAGTAAACCTTAAGGCCAGTAGCATCAATGGCTTGGTCCTGACTTGCTCCTCTCGTTTTAGTACTAAATGAGACCTCAACTTACTTTGCTCCACGACTGAGGCAGGTCTAATGCGGACAACTTAACGGAAAATTGGCTAGCCTAAATATTGAATAGATAAATCATTGTAAAGCCCCCAGTGGCATAGAGAAGACTCGCTTCACCATGAGCGGCAGTGTTAAACGCTAAATAACTAAACCGACGTGGTCTACCACGCCGGTTTTGCATGCTTTGGACCACCCGCTTATGGATTCCTCATCAATCCAAAGAGTCAGAGAACCACGTTTAATGAGTGCTCGGGTTGTATTGCTTCCATTTGGTTGTTTTGTAACGAGGCTTAGATATGAGGCTACGAGGAAAAGTGAGTGTTGCTGAACAGAGTGTAGGTTGTAGATTTAGTTCCCTCGAATTACGCAACAAAGCCGCTTGCATCATCAAAGTTATACATACCCTCCACAACACCCAGCGGTGTAACTTCTTGTGGAATGTCTGGAGGATGTGGATAAGAGTCCATATATGGATTATCCACATCCTCCTTTTTCCTTTTCATTCTCGGCTACCATCTCAGTTGCTTCGTCAACACCGAGCGCTGGATCTCAGCATTGTTTGACTCATCGTCAGAGTCCACATCTGATTGTTCTTATTCACGATCCTCAATTGCTTTTTAATCTTCCTTTTTAGCTAAATTGATAGGTTCTTCCTTCAAACCCGCTGACACTACAACTTCAGAATCACCAAGATAGGTAGACACCTCACCAGTAGCTTTATATTGCAAACGCAGGATTGGGGAAGTTATTAGGGGATCCGGCAGCGCCTAATACGTTTGTTATCAGTATTACATTTCGCTATTATTTGGCTGATTCAAGCCCACATCACATGACCACACTAATTTTTGTGACATATCTTTTGTAGAATAATTCATTGTCACCTTGCCTGTCTTTTTATCAAATTTCGTCAGTCCGACATAATCCTTAATATAAAGACTATTTTTTGTATTTGATATATTTACGCCGTCATTTGAACCATAACGCAACATAACCCAGCCACCAATTTCTATGGAATAATACATATCATCTTGGATTCGAAGCCAACCATCTCTCACATCCCCTTTTCCCAAATCACTTAGCAATGGGTTAATTGACGTCAACTCGCAGAACAAGCGTCGTTTCTCATCGTAATTCGCGCTATCCGCTGCATTTAAACTAAATGCCAATGGCAAAAGAAATAGAACTTTTTTCACTTATTTACCCTTAATACTTATAAAGAATGACATGGCTTCCCACTTCCGAGGCTCTGCCATAATTATGTGGTAACTAATTGCATCGAGGCACCATGTCTGATTATTCTTATTTCTGCGATATCGACATAGCCAAAAACCACTTTAGCCACCATGCCGTAGACAAAAATGGTAAGGTCATACTTCATAAGTAGTAACCCGCTCTAAACTACTGACTACAATAACAAATATGCCACTCATGCGTACAGGCGGTGAAGCGTGTTGCGGTGCACATTATTGGGGCTTTGTTAATGTAGCATCGTGAATTATTGTAGAGAACAAGGAGCCTCGTTATATTGATACCGACTAAATACATAATTACGGCCATTCCAACGCATGACAGGAAAACAAAAACCCGGGCCGCCTATCTCAATATCCGGCCAACCGTGAGGTTCCTGAGTAATTATAAAATTCGGTATTCCAACTCCACTGGTGATTAGCTTCCAACTACTATTGTTCCATTTACTGACGAGAGTATAGTGATAGCCAGTATTTCCATAACAATATGTATTACTTTCTGTGATAATCACCTCAGGCTGATCATCACCATTCAAATCTCGTACAACAGTTATTTCACCCAATGAGGTGAAGCGAAATTCCTGACAATTACTACGCCAAGATTTGCCATCGAAGCTATAGCCTGCGGCTTTAAACGCAGAAACTTCGTCTGCATATGTAAGTTGAACGGAAAACGCATTTATACTCCAGAACAGCAAAGGAGTATATAAGAAGTAAGCATATTTGTTTTCAAATGGCATTGTTGTTTTTTTTCATAGTGTTGAAAATTTTTGTGAACCCTCTCGCTGAATATTTCCATGAGTTGAAGGTGATAAAATTCTTTCTCTTCAATTCATTTATTAGATATTTTCTTCCTACATTTGTTAATGGATATGTCAATGACGTATATTCATTCGCACAAAAACTTTCCATTTTCACTACCTTTCCATTTATATCAAATGGTTTCATATTTTCCTTCTTACCCGCTTTGTCTCGACAGTCAACTGCTGGTGTTAATAGTTGCGCAATATGAATTTATCCATTTTCTTCTATATGGGTAACTAACATGAATGAATAATCTAATTCATCTAATTCAT
>NZ_JBFRTD010000035.1:55805-94769 GCF_041473955.1 Vibrio sp. 10N.222.54.E6
CATCTAATTCATCTAATTCAGCGTTGGCTTTTTGTTCAAAATCTTCAACCATAGTTAAGCCATTGTCTGCTTTAATGTATGCCCAGTCTTCAGTAACATTTAACTTCCATTCATAATCATTGGCTGGAAAGCCATTCGCTAAGATCTGAGTCGAAATAACGAGTGCAAGTACAAATGTTTTTTTCATTTCCCTGTGTTTCGATTGTCAGTTTTGTCTTTATTTTCAAGATTATATACAACAGGACTAGCGAGCGTGACTGCAAAATCGTGGTATAGGATAGTTAGAAACTATCAAAATATAACAATGAATTTAATCTATGGCCTAATTTCATTGTAAATGTAAGAAGTCACGCTGTCTTTGAAAGTTGACCAACTAAAACAGCATGACTGGGGGTTCTTTGTTTAGGAATGAATACTAATTCCTGAATACAGCTCGCTCATCGTTAAAGAATCAAAAAACAACGTAAAAAATCACGTTCTTTCCCTATGAATAATATTTAATTTTCGAAAACACACCTAAATACGAACACTCTTCAGAAACTCCACAGAAAAAATTAAATCATACACCAACCAAGCCATTCAAATCGGACTAAAACAATGGGCATTTAGGACTTAACATCTTATTTATTAGAATCTTAAATAATAACAAATATAATACAACACATCGGATTTGTTATTTATAAATATCAAATTACTATCTCGCCGCTCAATAATTTCTAACCAAAAAATAAACAATAAAAAGGTATTAACATGTCTATAACTTTTCAAGGTAACCCCGTTTCAATCTCAGGTCTATTTCCTAAACCTAATCAAGTAGCACCAAGTTTTACTCTCTGCGACAAAGAATTAAATAGCCTAACCTTAGAAAGCCTAAAAGGGAAAAATGTCTTATTAAATATTTTCCCTAGCATTGACACCCCAGTTTGTGCTGCAAGCGTTCGTACATTTAACGAGAAAGCCGCTAATTTAAACAATACAATCGTATTATGTGTTTCTGCCGACTTACCATTTGCTATGAACCGTTTTTGCGGTGCTGAAGGCATTGATAATGTAACAACCGCTTCTTTCTTCAGAGAGTCATCATTCACTGAAAACTACGGTGTAAACTTAAATGAAGGTGCGCTTGAAGGGTTAGCTGCTAGAGCTATTATCGTTATTGGTCAGGATGGTATGGTCACACATAGTGAATTGGTTTCTGAAATTACTACTGAACCAAACTATGAATCAGCACTAGCGGCTTTATCATAATCATGCGTAAACTACTTATTGTTGCTGCTACCCTATATTCAATAAACGCCTTCGCAAAGTTTGAAACTACTGAAGACGATGCTGAGTTTGGAGCGGCTCAAGTCGTCACACTTGATAAAACAACAAAGTTTGACCTGATTGGTACACCATTAGAAGTAGGTGATTTAATGCCTTCGGCTAAGATGCTGACTTCAGATTTAGGAAGCTATGATACCAGTGCGAAAAGTAAATCGATCAAAGTCTATAGCATATTAACATCTGTTGACACGCCGGTTTGTGTTCAACAAGCTATAGAACTTTCTCAATACATAGAAAACAACAGTCACAAACTTCAAGGTATTGAATTTTATGCAGTGAGTGCCGATACTCCTTTCGCTCAACAACGGTTCATTAAAGAGTACTCTCTTGACGGGGCGACATATCTTTCTGACTCTTCAGAACATAAGTTTGGCCTAAATACAGGGACTCAAATTAAGCAGTTAGGTTTGCTTAGTCGAAGTATCATTGTAGTGGGTATAAATAACCAAATTATTTATACCCAAAGAGTACCTGAACTTACAACTATCCCTAGTTTAGAGCGAGCCGTAAAAATAGCGTTAAAAAACCGCTAGATACCAATAAGATATAAGAGGCATCAGCCTCTTATATCAATAAAACCCCCATTCTAACAATTAAAAATCAATGATTAAAATTATTAAAAAGCAAACGTTTATGTAGGATTGTTAATTTTCATCTCATTAATAACTATCAAACCAAAAGAAGTGTCAATACTAGAACTAATAATAGGAGAAATTTCGATTTAGAATTATAAAATCAAAATACGATATGGCACTTCATCATTTCATTAAATAATATCTACCCTAATTTCACGACCTCTATCCATGACCGCATCGATACAACCCCATAGATTAAAAAGCATATTGAACCAAATATTTAAGCTTTTGGTGTCATGCATACGACCTCACTGGATGAGGCACTAAAGCACCTCAATGAAACAACACACATAAATGAAAGTAACTCTACTTATTTTAGGCATACCTTTCAGGTTCTCGATAAAAGAACAAACCAAAATTACCCTAACTTTTATAAACAATTTTAATTATGAAACCAGGGTTATATTGTTTTCTTAGTTGTTGTCTATTGAATAATTTGGTAAATTTGTATCATTTCATTTCAAGACAATAGCAAGTATAGGTAAAACAGATATCTATGTGGGACTTTAGACCTCAGGAGTGCTTTCAACTTCGAAATAAAATATCAGGCGAAGAAAAGAGACTAACCCATACAGAAAGCCAGTTGTTATTGCTCTTACTTTCGAATAAACATCGAGTCGTAACTAAGTCAGAAATTCACAAAAAAATTTGGCTAGGAAAATGTGTTTCAGATGCCAGTATCACACACAGTATTGCTTCATTACGTCTAGCTTTAAATGATACAGCGGAAGCGCAATGTATCATTCGAACCGTACCTAAAGCCGGCTACTTTGTCGCTGAGAATAAAATAGCTCTAGCTTTAACCAACCAAGACCAATCCTATACTGGGCGCCCTGATAAGATACGAGCTCTTAAACTTAGGTGTTCTTGGCAAGTTGGAGTAATACTTTTATTAGTCAGTATGAACTTGTTACTGTTTTGGTTTTTGTTCATCCCTTCACAAAGCGAACCTAAACTGAACATGTCAAGGTTGAACTCTCAAACCAACACTTTTACGATCAAGAACAACGATTTCCATAGTCAACAGCTCCTAGAACAACTGATTAGACACCCTGATTTGAACAATGTGAATTTTTATATCACTTCAAATAAAACTAGGATTTATGTAAGTTGCATTCACCAGAATTCCTCATCACCTTACGGCCAAAGCATCAACTTCTCCATTGATATTAAGCGCGCTATAGAGAGAACTAGTAATGATATTGTACAAAAATGCCAATAAGCGCTACAGACTTGGCGTTGTCTTTTTACTTGCCTTGTTTCCTATTCAAATCTTTCTGAACGCATCGTTTATTCCTAGTTTTGCTAAAAACGCTACTACCCAAATAAGTAAAACGATTCTGACTTACGGTGAGACAATGGGAGACAATAAATACAGAAAAATCGACTACCACTTAAAACCTTATCTATGGAACCGATTTCTCTTACTTACTTCTATCCATTTCGGCAATGGGAAAAAGGTTGATACACAATTCCTTATTACCTTTTGGCCAAAATCTATTTATTCAATAAAATACATCAATAAGCTGGTTGACGCTCCAGAGTCAGAATATTTCGATTTGCCGGAGCAACATGTCCTTTTTGACGGGGGCGAAGAAATTTTTCAAACTTTGCGAGAAACCCCATACCAATATTGCTACATCCAACTGTCGAACAGCTCAGTTCAATGTGTCAATATATCTAAAGATAAAGAAAAAAATCGCCTTCAATGAGAAGAAAACAGCATAGCATGTGGACATTTAATCCAACACTTCGGCATCAACTAACTAACCAAAGTAATGGGAAGAGCAAAAAATTGCACTCTACAGATTGCAAAATTTTAGAGCTTTTATGTCAATATCAAGGAAAAACTGTTTCAAAAAACGCCTTAATAAACGCGGCTTGGCCGGGGCGTGTCGTCTCTCAAGCGAGTTTAACGCAATCCATAGCTCACCTACGCATAGCTTTAGGAGATAATGGCCGCCAACAAAATATTATAAAAACTGTACCTAGACATGGTTATTCGGTGGTTAGCGACCTCATAAGTCTTGAGATGCCTGTAGCTCTTGAACAAGACAACTTATCAACCTCTTGCTCAGAAATACCCCAAGACACTCCCCAACTAGAGCATCAAGAAAAGATTGGTCTATCAGCTCATCTACAATACCTTCAAAAATTTATTTTATTGATTCTCTCACTCTTGTTGCTACTTAGCATTACTTGGTTAGCACGGATCATATATTACAATAGCACCACAGATCGTCTCCAATGGAATCAGCGTGAGTATTTGGGGGTAACGTATTACTTTACGAATACTAAAAATGGAAGTCAACGTTTCAAGGATCTCAAACGGAGATACTCAAGTGATTTGCGTATGCTATATATTTCTGAAAACCCCGAGCAATTGTATATATCGTGTGTTTACCAACCTAACAATTTGCATGAACGTCACACAATGAATTTTAGTTTTTCCCGAGATTATTCAATCGAGCAAGTAAAAGAGGCCATTAATGAACAATGTCAGTAAAGCCATCGTTTGGCTGGTGTTGGCAAATACACTCATCATTGCGCTGCTCTCGTGGATGAATAACCTTAACCATCCTCCATTCCTCGATGGTCGAAACAACACCATGTTGTTTTCTCGCGGTCGTACATATACAAAATTTGAAGTCGATACCTTCAAAGAAGTTATTACCGTTGATCATCGGTGGGGAGGAGTCCACGATATCCATTCGAGCACACTATCCGAAGGAGAAAACAAGGCTCTCAACGTTTATTACTCAGTTTATTTTTGGGGCATAAACCTTTTTTCGACGACCAACGTACTACGTAGCTCAAACTACATTCCCTCCACCGAACTCGACTTCGCTGAAGCCCACTTGATTAACGATTCCTCGGAACAATTTTTCCAGACCTTGTATCAAGACAAATATATATTTTGTTATTCCAGTTTATTAACCAGCAGTGTCCAGTGTATCACTGCAGATTAATTAGAGTAATTAACCTAATCAACCAACACATTTAGTTATAACCAAATGTGTTTAAAATAAACCCTTTAATACCAATGAGTTAATTTAATTTTGTAAAATTACGGTCAACGGTAAGTGTTGTAAAATTTGGATTTGTTCATTAGTGTTTTTAAGGTTTTTTGGACATAGTACTAGCAAATAAGACATGTCCGAGAAATACAATACTCATGAGCAACAAAAGAGAACCTTTAAAGATCACTGCACTCTTGTTGGAAGGAAGCCCAATCACAGCGATTTCGGGACCAATCGAAATGCTGACCATCGCTTCAATACAAGCAGGATTACCTACCCCACAGGTTAGTTATGTATCCGTTACAGGTGAGCCCACTCAATTTCTTGGAGGACTCATAATTAACTGTAATACACATTGGGCATCCGTCGAACAGACAGATATTTTGCTAATAGGCGCATGTGGTGATATAAGTAAAGGGTCTTATGTCTTATCCGAAGAGGTTAAGTCTTGGCTACAAAAACAAATCGCGCAGTCTGAGTTTGTTCTCTCTTTATGTACAGGGGCTTTTCTTCTGGCGGAGCTTGGGGTTTTAAACAAACGAAGCGCTACTACACATTGGGTATATGCTGAAGATTTTCGCAAGCAATTCCCCCAAGTAAAATTCAAACCACACTTAAAAATTACTCATGAAGGCAGATATATATGCACCTCTGGTATTAAAGAATACTTCGCCGCAACAATCTTGTTAATTGACGCTCTGTTGGGCACCGCCCAAAGAATAAAATGTGAACAATATTTGGGAGGCGATCTTTCGAAAATAAAGCGAATTTTTTTAACAAGTTTTGTTCAATACCAACAGCACAGTGACGGTTTGATTAATCGATTACAAGAATGGATGCATAATGAAGACCCTAGCAGGCTCTCTGTCGCTATGTGTGCAGAAAAAATCTTTTTGAGTGAAAGACAAATGAAACGTCGCTTTAAAGCAGCAACTGGCGAATCTCCAATGAGTTACATACAACGTATTCGAGTAGCATTCGCTAGAGAAAAATTGGACACTACGCGCCTAAATATAGAACAAATATCCCAGCAGGTCGGTTACAGTGACACAAACCATTTTCGATCGCTGTTTAAAAAGTTTTACGACATGACACCCACAGAATATCGCAAAACGACACAGACTGGTGGGGCTTAATCATTTAAATTTTCGTTGAACCTAACTTCTTAGTTTAAAAGAAGGGAGTTACCCGAATTAATTGAGATTCTTAATCCACAATCCAAGACAAAATAGGTAACTCTCGCTCTAGAGCCCTCATCAATTCAACATTTAAAAAGTTTATCTATCCCCGCCCACGCTTGTATCTGCAAGCGTTCAACGACGCCACACCACACTTCATCTCGTTTTAATATTCGTCATACACCATCGAATCTGAAGACATTAAAGTCTTTGATTGGGGCGCCTAGAAAGCCAAGAAACACGGATGACTTGGCGAAAGCCAAATCTCGTTATCAATGTGGATCGATAGGAGGTCCTTAGCGCTAAGTTAAACCTCGTTAATGTCAGTGACGATGATAATAAGGCGCTAACAACATTACTTAACCCACTTCGAAAAAGTCAATGAAGTATAAAGTGATAGACCTAGTGACACGAGAATGTGCAACTAGATACAAGAAGGAAAAGAGAAACAAAGTCGACTGATTTGTTTACAAGACGCTAAAAGCCCTGACAACATGGACAAGTAAAAACAGGTAATAACGACAAAAACTCAAGACGAATGAACATGGTTACTCATCAAAGGGAAATAAGTTGCCACCAACATTCAGTTGATACATTGTTAGCTAGTAAATGGAACTGAGTGAAAATAATCTTCCTTAGGTTCAATCTGACAAGCGCCGATTAAAAAAAAAAAACTGTCAGATCAGGACCAAACGACGACTCTTGATTGACCTCAGGATAACCATCTTTACCACCGATAAAATACTATTGAGAAAGTTTATCTAGGACAGGGGTTATCGACTGATGAAGTTCACTGGTTTCATATGCACCAGATAAGAGTCTACTTGGGTAAGCAATTGAATTACTGAGAACTTCACCAATATTATTAATATGAATACGAGTATCTGCCACACAAGCGCTCATGCATATTTTAATAAATTGCTTTGAAGTATCAAGTTCAAGCAAACGCGCACATCGCAGTGCTTCTTTAGTTCTTTCATGGAGCATTTCTTCAGATAACACGATTAACCCCTTCTCCATTCAGTAGCATAACAATGTGAAACTCTTCGCTTTCCCTCACCATAGCAAGGAAAAGGCTCTCTCTCATTTCTTTTCGGACCGTATTATCGCCAAGTACATATTTCGTCAAAACGCTAATAGCTTGTTGCTCGCTAACTTCGTCTTGACTAACTATTGCCGACAATACGCTTTTCGACAGGTTTGACGAGATGTCAAAATTCAGTTCTTTTGCCGTTACAAGCATCGCTTTTATTACTTTGTTTTTTTGAGCTCTGATAGTACATATTTTCAGTTCATGCTTATCAAATGCATACCCAATATCATCTAGTAGTTGGCTCAGTTCTTGATACACTTTGTATTCCTCTAGTTCATTGTTCTCGTCCCTCATATGTTAACGTTATATGTTTAAAATAAAATAATGAAACCAATTGCACCAATAAAAAAAATACGATAAATATCATGGGATTATAAAAAAGACCTCACTATTACGTCCAGAAAATAGGATATATATGTCCTATTTGCTTACCATGCAATGGAGGTAATGCTTTTTATCCATATTAACTGAGTTGGTCTACATAGCTTCAATACCATTAGAAAAACGACACATACCCCTTACATTTAGGACTTTAACTGCGACCATTTACACATAAACCATTGAGTTTATGTGGTTAAATTTAAAAATAACTAAATCTATGGACGAGGTTTCTTATTTTATTTTTTCTGGGCAAGTAGATAATAATGCACAGAATCTTAAAAAAGGAACTGACAATGTTATACGCACAACCTGGAACTGAGAACTCAATTGTTGATTTCAAACCACAATATCAAAATTTCATTGGAGGAGCATGGATCGCACCGAAACATGGAAAGTATTTTACGAACACCTCTCCAATCAACCACTCAGTAATTTGCGAAATTCCGGCTTCGACTCAAGAAGATATCGATTTAGCAGTTAATTTTGCACATGGTGCAAAAAGCGATTGGGCTTCAACATCAGTTACTGAGCGTTCGAACATACTACTAAAGATCGCAGATCGTATTGAACAGAATCTTGAGATGCTTGCTATTGCTGAAACCTGGGATAACGGGAAACCTGTCCGCGAGACGCTCGCCGCTGATATTCCTCTGGTAGTCGACCATTTCCGTTATTTTGCTGGATGCATTAGAGCCCAAGAAGGCTCTGCTTCAGAGCTGGATTCGCAAACCATGACCTACCACTTTCCTGAACCTGTTGGGGTTGTCGGACAAATTATTCCATGGAACTTTCCACTCTTGATGGCGGCTTGGAAACTAGCACCAGCTCTGGCTGCAGGTTGTTGCGTTGTCTTGAAGCCAGCAGAGCAAACTCCTGCATCGATATTGTTCTTAATGGAACTCATCGAAGATCTCGTACCTGCTGGTGTAATAAATATCGTTAATGGCTATGGTTCAGAAGCGGGTCAAGCGCTTGCAACACACAAAAAAATTGCAAAAATCGCCTTTACTGGTTCGACTGAAGTTGGACAACATATCCTTAAGTGCGCCGCTGATAACCTGATCCCATCAACAGTCGAGCTAGGTGGTAAGTCTCCAAACATCTTTATGGCTGATATATTTGATCACGAAGACAGCTATCTAGATAAGTGTATCGAAGGCGTACTACTGGCTTTCTTCAATCAAGGTGAAGTTTGTACGTGCCCTTCGCGAGTTCTGATTCAAGAATCTATTTACGATCGCTTCATTTCGCGTTTACAGACTCGCATGAAAACGATCAAACAAGGAAACCCGCTCGATACCGATACACAAGTCGGATCACAGGTTTCAAGAGAGCAGTTTGACAAAATCCGTCAATATATCGCACTTGGTCATGAAGAAGGCGCTGAATTACTTATTGGCGGTAAGAGTTATGAAGACAATGGCTACTTTGTCGAGCCAACTCTCTTCAAAGGAACTAACGAGATGCGTATTTTCCAAGAAGAGATCTTTGGTCCAGTCGTTGCTGTTACAACATTTAAAGACTCTGAAGAAGCACTGGCTATCGCTAACGGTACTGAGTATGGATTAGGTGCAGGGGTATGGACACGTGATAACAATCTGATTTCACATATGACGAAAAATATCCAAGCTGGACGAATTTGGGTCAACTGCTACCACGCGTATCCAGCTCACGCTGCATTTGGTGGTTACAAAAAATCCGGCATTGGTCGAGAAACACACAAAATGATGCTCGATCATTACCAAAATACCAAAAATATCATCGTAAGCCATAGCATTGATCCCTTAGGCTTCTTCTAATTATTCAACTGCTCCTCTGCCCGATGGTTTATCGGGCATATTTTTATCAGAATAATAATTTTCAATGGCTTGGTATCATAACAAAATGGTTAATAAAAGTAGCTCTAAATTGACAATAACCTAACTTAGAAACGAATTATAGAGAATGAAAACCCGTTCAATATTTTTATTTGGTTGATCTTCAAAGGATACCTCACCTTAGAAGAAATAATTATTATTAAAAATAAATCTAGCAGAAAATAATGGAAAAACAATGTGAATAAATTTAAATTACAAGTCATAGGTTCAATGGTTCTAATCATCACAATGATTATTTTAATCATCGCATCTTTGAATTTTTGGTCTTTCCACAATGAAAGTATTCGATTAAACAAGGAGATACTTCATGAGAAAAACTCAACAATTAACGGAAAGATGACAGAAAAACTAGAAATTTACAAACACATTTTGTCTTCAATAAAAATAGATGATGATAGTTATAAAAATGGTAGTTTATCCTCTAACCTTACTAACCAACTGCAATCAATTCATAATATTTTTGGTAATATTAGTATCGGTGTCTTCCTTTTTGACCGTGAAGGTTCGCTTTACGATATGTCTGGAAAAATTACAGAAGTTAATGTTAAAAAAATTCAACGTGATTATTTTATCGAAACATTCGAGAAAGGTAAAGAGTTCTATGTTTCAAAGCCTTATACTTCATCAACTTCGGGAGAGGTCGTATTCGGTATAGTGTATAAGATAAATGAAGATATCGCGATAATTAGTAGCATAAAAAAAGGATCAATACTAAAAGATATTATAGGTAGAGACGATGTTTTCCTATATACGGAAGAAGGGACAATAATAACCTCACCTAATAAAGAACAAGTAGGAAGTAATATATTCTTAGAAAACCCTACATTTAAAAAATTTGATAATAACCACCCAGAATTATCATATAAAAATCGAATCGGACGAAAAGATGTAGATTATACTGCTTTTTGGAGCAAACTAGATATCAACGGGTGGGAGTATGTAATTTTTACCAAAGATAATATTATAAACAAAGGAGTTAATGACCAAGTTTTCATCTCTATACTCACCGGATTACTGTGTATAATTTCTTCTATTGGTATCTTATTTTTTATTATACACATATTGGTCTTAAAACCTGTTGGCGGTTCTCCTAAAGATATTGCTTTGTTGATGGAATCCATGGCTAAAGGAAATCTTCGTCAAAATATAAAAAAAACAGGGAATGAAACAGGGATATATCGTTCACTCATTAATTTTTCTGAACAACTATCTAATTTGATTAAAAATTCACATGGAATTGCAGAGAATGTCTCATCTGCCTCACAACAACTCACTGTAGTTATGTCAGATACAATACAAAACGTTCAATATGAACTATCTCAAGTTGAACAGATATCTACTGCTATTAACGAGCTTTCGACATCCTCACTAGAAGTAAGTGATAAAGCAACAATGGCCGAAGAAGAAACACGAGCAAGCCAAAATAATGTTGAACATGGTATCAAAATATTGAATGAAAACCTAAACTTTACCAATGAAATTAATAACTCAGTTAGTAGTACAGCTCGAATTATTGAAGAGTTGAGTGAATTTGCGGAGGAGATCGGAACTGTTATAGAGGTTATAAACGCCATCTCAGAACAAACAAATTTACTAGCACTCAATGCTGCAATAGAAGCAGCCCGAGCCGGTGAAGCTGGACGAGGGTTTGCTGTAGTCGCTGATGAGGTAAGGAACTTAGCCTCAAAGACGCAAACCTCCACCATCAGCATTAAAGGTATCATCGAAAAATTGCAAATTCAATCTGAAAAAGCGAACCGGAATATGGGAGAGAACGTGTTATTAATCAAGAAATCCGTATTTCTAGCTGATCAGATAAAGTCTTCATTTGAAGAGATATCTACAACAATCGAGTCAATCTCTAATATAAATACACTCGTAGCCAATGCATCCCAACAGCAATACAACGTCACTGAAGAAATTTCAAAAAACGCAGTACGAGCTTTCGATTTGGTACAGCAGAACGTTTCATCAGTTAATCAAACACTACAGGCATCAAATGAGCTAGCGCTCTTAGCAGAATCTCAAAAAAACGAACTAACCATTTTTAAAGTATAAATATCTAGGCAGGTCTAACGAAGTCAAACACTAGTTAGCCTGCCCATAACTAAATCAATCCAAGACAATATTATTCTTTGATATTCATGTTTTCCATTGATATGGATAAGATCGCCAGCTCCCTCTCTTCCCTCTTCATAAGTAATATTTAAACATCGCCAATTTTTAGCCATCTTACTTAGCCAATTAAAAACCTAACTTCCAAAGATAGCTTTAAATATTTCATTTAAAAAAGTAACTATAGTTCACCGTTGAATGTTAATAGTTTAATATAACTAAAGCCTCAAGCTATTTAATCAGAAAATTTTTGAACCAGTCTTGGCTTCCCTGACAAATCTATAGCTACATAATTAAAATTAGCTTCACATACTTGGAATCTTAGATTAACCTTATCTTCTTGAATAGGTTTTACCCAAACTTCTAAATCAATCGACATTGATGTTCTACCAATTTTAACGCATTCACCATAACAACAAACGACATCACCAACCTTTACTGGTTTTTTAAAAGTGATACTTGATACTGAAACTGTTGCTATCCGTCCTCCAGATATTTCTTGAGCTAGGATTGCTCCAGCTAAATCAAGCTGTGACATTATCCACCCCCCAAAAATATCACCATTCGCATTAGTATCTGCAGGCATAGAAAGAGTACGTAAAAGAAGCTGTCCTTTTGGTTTTTGTTTAGTATTGATTGAAGTACGCAAGATATATTCCTATATTCTAAATATATTCTTATATTTAACCATATTTAAGTTTAAAATTCAGCTTTGAAAATGTTTTATTTTTCACAGATTTTGATACTGTTGTTATGCACTTCTTATTCCATTAACATCGATGCTGGATTGAGCCACATTCTAAGATTGATTTAGCTCATTAATCGGAAAGTCGGAACCTTTAAGCTCTATAGGAAAATTAGCTGACTAAGGTACATATGCATAAAAACATACTAACAACCTACCGGAGAATTCTAATTCCTCAAGCTCATTCACCACTAGTGACCCCCTTAGATCGTAAAATTACTGTTTCAAATATTGCTCGAACGTGATAATCGGAGTGAACTTTCCACTGGGCTATTGCATCACTTTTTAACACTCCTATTGCGTCATATCTCGAATGCCCAGGCTCCCAGTTACTTGTATTTTTACGCTGTGAGGTTAACGGAATAATACCTTTTCGGGGCAGTACTTAATGGTACACCTTCGTATCACAAGCTCCGTTACCTGACATATCATTGCTCTTTCTTCGAGGTAGATTAAGTAATGTTGGCAGCACTACACTATTACTACATCGACGAGGTTTACCTCTACACAAAGATTTCATGCGTACCTACATCCACTGTGAGATAGAGCGTTCGCCAAGTTCTCCGTTTTCATGGCCGTACTTTCTGACTTTCTATTCGTCCTCGCCAAACACTTTAAAAACAGAGAATCAATGAAATCTTGTAGCGTTCGAAGCGGGAGATATGATGCTCTTTTTCATAGAAGAGCATTATCTGAGTCGTCAAACCCTCTACGTCGCTTTCCATGGCGTATCGCACATTTCCATACTTTAATCACGCATCATTAATACAGAGTAACATAACCACTCTTACATATTACGCGATGATATTACCACCAACTCGATCTATGCAACAACGTATGCCTTAACCACCTAACAATCAGACACTTTAAAAATGCTTTCCAGATGAAGTTAAATCAATCATTGTATGAGAATTAAAATAAAAAAGCCGGCTTCAAAAAGAAGACGGCTTAGATTAATGTTTGAAATTATAGTTTATTAGCTATGCAAAAGCGTTTTTCCCTCTAGAAACATCGGACCATGCCTTAGTGATAGCAACTCGAGACTTACTATCAAGGTTATCCATAAAGCCATTGTCGCCACCCTGAGGCGCAAAACCACTCATAGCTTGAACCAATGCGTCAATCGAGGTGGCAGATAACGCGGTATAATCTCGTTCACCTTTCGCATCCTTATCTCTCATATCAACAACAACTTGTGCACGATTACCATTGAAGTAATCAGCGAAAGTGACAGAACCAATATGTTCAAACTTCGCTTGGTTAGTATCGCTTTCAGGATCACGTAATATAGAAAGTTTTAAATCATAACCACTACGCTCAAACCACAGTTTATTCCAATCAATGCCATTGAACACAATCTTATCTTCACTACGGATGTCTTCAACAAGGTTGTCGATAACATCACCGCTCACGACAAAACTGTCGACACCAGTCCCACCTTTGAATGTATTTTGGTATCCACCAAGTACCATCAAATCATGTCCTTCACCGCCATTGAACTGACTGAACTTTGACATGGCCGCTGCAATCAAGTGATCGTCCCCTTCCTCGCCGTTCAACACTGCGTGATAACCCAACAGCTTGACCACATCGTTACCAGTGTCAGCATTGATACGATTATAGTTCCCAAAGACATTGGCAAAGTCGTTCCCCGAACCTAACTCTACTTGGTTGTTATTACCGATCGTAACTGAGTAATCTTGCTCATCACCTGTATCCACGCGGTTATAATTACCAGAAGTCACAACATAATCTCGCCCTGTTCCGGTATCAATTTGTCCACCTTCCCCAAAGACAAATGCTTGATCATTACCAGCACCAAGGAAAACATGGTTAATTCGTCCAGCGACCACAGCAGTATCATTACCTTCACCACCAAACATCATATTTTCACGCCCCATAAGAACGCCCATATCATTACCTTCACCGCCGGTAAAAATATTGGATGTACCAGTTGCGTAATACACATCGTCACCTCGACCGCCCCAGAAGTTGTTGTTATCCCCTAGATAAGCCCCTAAATCTTTGCCGTCGCCACCCCAGTTGAAGTTATAGTTTCCTAGAGAAACATGGACATCACCATCCCCTTTTAAATGACCACTCTTACTTAAGAAATCGAATGTTTTTTCTTTCATATTCAGTAGATCTTTCGTTAGGTTCCCTTTCAGGTTTTCTACCAACGATTTCATCTCTTTTTGCTTATCTTGGCTAAAGATAGTCGTAAACAAGTTAGGTAGACTGAACGAATTAAAACCAAATGCACGATCTTTTTTCGGGGTTTTTTCAGGCGTTGTAGCCTCATCGCGACTTTTTTGAACACCATTTACGTTGGTCCCATTAACGGAAACTGATGCTTTATCCTCTTTCTCTTCTGGCGTTTTTTCTTTCAAACCATGAGTTTCTGCGAACGACTTAAGGCCATCTGCGCCCATATCAATTCCCGATTTCAAATCGTCTAACAGCTTAGTAGGATCGACGAAAGCTTGAAGTTGATCACCACTAAACTCACCAATCACTTCCAGCATATCTTTGAGGATTGCAACCCCGTCTACCGGCTTACCATTACGAGCAAGAATTTGCCCAGATGCGGTGTAATCCACACCGAAGATGTCCCCAAGTGTCGTATCCGCACCCACACCAGACAACTGGCCAAGTAGTTTATTCTTTAACTGTCGGGGTAAATCTTTAGGGTTATATGTGAAGGTTGTTTTCGCTTGACCTGTTGCAGAGAACTGCTGTGTCATTAAGCCAAACAAAGAACCTAGATTGGTATCAAGGATAGACTGGATATTGTCACCAAACATAAAATTCCAATTGCCCGACGTGACCTGAATATCCGCACCTTGACCACCAACAGCGAAGTTAAATGCTAACTTCTCATTCGCTTGACGAAACTTATCTGCGCGACTTAGTTTGTTTGCACTGGTGTCATTACCACCTAACCATTTGTTGAACTTCTTGTTCAGAACAGCTTCAGTGTCATTCTTCAAACCTCGGCTACTACGTCCATTTTGCGAATCCAAACTCACAAGAGTGTCATAGTCAACACTGCTACTTTGATCTAAACCAGACATATCTTTAACGAACTTCTTCGCGCCTGACAATGTCCACTGTTGATTTTGAGCAGAAACCCAATCTTTGCCTTTGCCCGAATTTGCTATACCTTGCAGAACTCCAGAAATACGAGCGGCCCCATCAAACGGGTTAACAAGTGGTGGGGTTGGGATCGATTTATCCAGCATCACAATCAAATCATTGCTTCGTCCTAAGTTGAAGCTCACGTTGCGATTTCCGATAAACATCTGCGCACCTTCCAGAGCCTGATAGCCACCGATATCGAAGCTGTGTTTGCTCTGACCATTACCGATATGAACCATCACATTGTTATCACCAAATGCCAATGACTTAAAGCCACCAGTGCCCACTTTAATGCTAACGTTAGATGTGCCCCAATTCACCGCGGTAAACTCGCCATCGCCCACATTCACTTGGATGTTCCCAGAGTAGCTGAGCTGATTGCTGTTTCCTGAAGTTGAGGAGGTTCCTTGATTTATTTTTCTTTTTTCTGGTGCCTCAAAAACATTGTTGTTTTCACCAATAGCCCCACGGACAGACTCGTCCGTCTTGCTCATACCAACGTGAGAAAGATTAATGTTTCCTTCAGCAATGCCATTTCGAATACGCTCTTCTTTCGTCGTCACTTCACCTTGAGCATCCAAACTAAATGTAACTTTGTGTTGTGGCGCTTTTTGTACCCAGTCGCCATTAGCATCACGAGTGTGTTTACGACCAGTTGAGTCAACCGCAACCTCTGAGCTCCGGACTGAAACATCGCTACGAATTCCATTTATATCCATCGCTTTAATAAGCTGCTTACCAAAGCCTTTCTGTTTGTCATCACTAATTAAAGAACAGCCCACGACGCTAATATGATCAGGTTGAGTGGTGATGCTTCCTGATCCACTGAAGGCTTGATTCAATTTAGCAAGCTTGACTGCTAATTCATCAGCACTATAACCACTCATGCGCATATTATTGTTTTCTGAATCACCACGGCCATGACCAACTAATTGCCATCTAACCTTTCCATCAAGCTTCGAGGGGTCACCAAACACCACTCGATAGTTTCCGTCTGAATCAAGTTGAACTACCACACTCTTATCAGGATGTTTACCTGCTAAGTTCCCCGCAGCTTTAGCCACCACAGGGTCGTTCTCCATTTGAACAATAACTTGTCCATCAAATCGAGTTTCCCCGCCACCCGTTTGAGGTAGAACTTCAACACGCTTCCAACTATCAACATGTTTATTATTAACATGACCGTCCTCTCCACTTAAGGAGCTAGTGAAAACAATCTTTGGTTTATTCACGACATCTTCGTAAACAGCACGTAGACTCACATCATCCTTCTCAATCTTGAATTGGTTCGTTTCACTCACTTTAAGTGCCGGTAAACCTAAACGATGGGTAATGCCAGGAACAAACCCTTCAATGCCTTTGTGAGATTGCAAATGTGCTCTCCCATAGATAGCAACAAATTTTTCACCCGCTGGCAATTTTTGCAACGTGTCTACCGCTATATTATTTGCAGCTCCAGCCCGATACATCAACCCATGCTCTGTCCCTTGAATGTTAGGGCGAGCCGTAATATTCGCATCAAGAGCAACAATGCGCATACCATTTGAACGTGCATTTTCAAACAAAGTAACGTCTATATGCTTAGTTTTGAGCATTGCACTTAATTCATTGGACATCACACCAGTAGCCAGATAATTGTCAATCAGTGGCTGCGCAAGATCCGAACGCAGGTGCTCTAGACCAATGACAGTGATACCTTGCTTCTTGAGTACATCCATTTGCTCATTAACAAAGCGCAAACCATTAACATCGCTGCCATGTACTTCGCCAATTAAAAGACCTTTACGGTCATTTAGAAGTAGAGAAAGCTGCTCTTCGACATTCTTCTTTTCGGCAAGTTTCTTACTTAGGTCTTCGTATCCAATACCAGAATATTGGCGATCCCAGCTCTCAACATCTGTCTCATGACTACTGTGGTAAATACCTTTAATTTGATCCATTCGACCGGCTTCAACTTGAGAAACATAGTTTCTGTCTGCGAATTTCTTTAGCAAGATCATTTCAGCTGAATCGCCGGAGCTCCGATCCGACGACTTAGCTGCTTCTTTCAAGAAATAGAAAGCCATCTGAACAGACTCAACCCCGGTCAAGTCTTGAAGCTCTTGGTAACTGTAACCCAAGTGGACAGTTTTCGTCGCTTCATCCAAGACAGCTTTGCTTAGTAAATCGTTCGCCTGTGATTTTTCCAACCATTGTTTGAAGTCTGAATAATGTTCGCCAAGTTCGATGTGATATTTAGCGTCAAAGCCCAAATCCTTCGGAGTCTCTCCATTATATCCTTGCTTTGGCGATAAATACGGGTCTTCATTTGCCCAACGGACCATCATTTCGGTTAGACCCGCAAGTTCACCATTGGCTTCCTCGATCGCCACCATATAAATGTCAGCGGCAAGTTCGGGGCGTGTCTTTGCAATAGCGTCAATGGCCTTTTGGGTAACTTTCATTTCCCCTTTAAATAACTCAGTACTTACCTGCTCTTTCAATTGCGTTAGTGCATGATTACGACCGGAGGTTGGATGTTCAGCTAAATAAGCGTTAATCTTATTGCAAAGTTCAAAGCTCGCGCTCATCTGCTCTTGACCATTGGAATGATGCACCAAATCAACTTGGTCTAAGATACTTTGATAAGAAGCACCAATCGGTTTAGCAAAAATTTTCGCTCTATCTTTCAGCTCTTGCTTCGTAAATACTTGAGATAAATCTACTTTTAATCCGGTCTTTTTTCCTAATGATTCAAGATCCGCAACTTTGTCACTTGTCGCCCTCTTAACTGGTAACACTTCCCCTGGTTCATCTGATGCAGAATTAGCATGCTCTTTGTAGAACTTAAGCGTTTTATCCAATGCCTTGTCCAGCGCATCGCGCACTGTGCCCTTTGAGCTATCATCAACTAGGTCTATCAGATCCTGATAGTTGGCGGTGTAGCTTTCCAATACTTTTTTGCGATCCTCTCCCGTTTCCTGCAAAGCTTTGTACACAGCAAGGCTTTCGTTGACTGAGTGACCGCCGTCAAAAACTAAGAAAGACAAGGTGTTTAGGTAAGCTTGATCAACAGAGAATCCTGGATTCTTACTCGCAATATGTTGGTTCAGGTGCGTCATGATATTGGTTGAACCCGACGCGCCCGTCACTACCGGCAGACCATTATTCAAGGCATTACTTTCGAATGTTGTCTTTTTACCCGGAGTAAGAATTCGACCATCTGCGACACTGCGGCCTTCTATAAAGTCATCGTAGTTATCACCTTTCGGTTGATATTGAAGCGCCGTACCATAATCACTGGTTTTCTTTTCAATAAGGGTAACTTTGTTTTCACCTTCAACCCCTGATGATATTACCGCATCAGTTGAACGAGCCTTGGTGATAACATTCCGATAGAAACGGTCCCCTTCAGCTTTCCACGGGGCCATTTCCATTCCCAAACCAGGGGTAATTGCCATTTTCACAGCCAGGAAAGGAACTTTTATAACACCGAAACCATCATCAACTTGTGTCATCATAGTTTTGAAGTTGTCATAATTCGGTGTTTCAAGGAATTGAGTTAAGGTCGGGACGCGACTAAACCATGGACGCTTGTCTTTAGCGATCTCTTCTGCAAACGCTTCCATTTTTGTCTGGATTCGCTCAGCGCGCAACACATCGTCTCCCGCATCCGGCAGCAAGCCATGTATCCATTCGTCAAAATCATTAACTAAACTGGTTCCGATTTGAACTGAAGTATTAATCGCTTGTTCTGTCGGTGTTTTCACCAACTCATGAGCTATTTCAGAGTCAAAACGACGGCCAAACAAATTATCAAGATATTGACCTGTCGCTTTATCTTTCTTTGCATCAGCCAGTAATTTATTTGCCAGCGTTTGCAGTTTAGGGTGTTCTGCTAACTTTTCATGAGCCTCGCTAAACAGCTTAACCGCTTTCTCTTGAGTCACACTTCCGCTCATCCATAGCGTTTTAGCTTGCTCTACTAACTCATGTATTTCATTCGCATAAGTTTCAGTAGTCTCTATCTGACCTAGCTTATAAATAAATTCAATAAGGCTCTCATTTTCAGTTTTTGGCGCATCTCTCTCTGAAGTTGAATTCGTCAGAGTCGGTGAAACCACTCCGAACGACTTTAAGCTATTGATTTCGTGCTCGGTCAAAGGTTCAACCAAACCAACCACACGACCAATACCGTCAAACACGAGCTTAGACTCAAACGCTTCAACAGCTTTCGGATCAATTGCAATACCAAAGACATTGGCGTCCTTCGAACGGTTCCTCTGAATATGGCTTTGCAGCGACACCATTTCAAATTGGAGTGTCTTAACTAACTCACCACGTTGAGCGAACTCTTTTGGATTTTTTTTCTGCCACTGGTGAAGAGCCAACTCTAAGGCAGCAAGATTCTTTTCAGATGGGGTACGCTGAATTGACTGAATGTTACTTCTTACCACTTTCAACTCTTTACTAGGTAAATCCGTTAAAAGCTTGCCAATGTGTCGCTTAGTCGAATCGACAAATCTTGCATCATTAGAGCCAAGCAATGAGAAGTCAAAACCATCTACGCCTTTTCTTACAGCTAAAGAAGTGTCAGCCGCTTCACCCAGCCCGTGAAGATTGACACCTGAAATGCGAATATCTTTTCGGTTTACATCTTGTGATGCTCGATTTACAACTCTGATACTGTCGGTATTGCTCTCAGTGAACATGGAAGTGATAGCTCTTCCGGTATTTTTAGAGCGAATACCTGCATTGATTTGTAGTCGGTTTACGGCTTGAACAGCATCGTTTAACGCTTCTTGCTCTTGCTCGCTCAATCCTTCACTGAATCGGCCATCGGCGCTTGACTTGTTGTTGGCATTCACATGGTTACCCGTGACGCCTGCACCTTCTATTCTGCGTGCTTTACCCGAAAGTCCACTGCCCACAGCACCTTGACGATCAGGACGATCCTCTTCGTTCTGCTTTGAACCTTTCGCATCCGCTTGTGCTTGATCCGCTTTGTTTTCAGCATTTCTTGCATCACGATTACCACGTTCTTCAGCGTCTCTAGCTGAATTATTCGCATTCGATTCAGCTTGTTTAGCTTCATTAGCTTTCGTAGTGGCGTCTGTTTTACGCGCATCAGCGTCGGCTTTAGTATTCGCAATATCTTTCTCTGCACCAGAGCGATTCTGTTCGCCTTTCGCAACGCCTGCTTCTGATTTCGCCACAGAATCGTTGACACTTTTTTGGTTGTCTACGTGCGCTTTTTTCGCAGCGATGATGCTTTCCCCAGCAACATCTTTAGCCTGACCTAATTTGGTTTGAGCATCCTCTAAAAGACCGTCTGCGAAATGGTTGCGCCAATGCTCACCAGATTCACCTACATAAACCGCTTTGTTATCCAGCACATCAAGTCCCTGGGCCAATGTCGTCAGGTCTTTAGTTACCGCTTCAGACTCTTCGTTCACAGCATCACGCTGCGCTTGCCCATTGCTCTTTAATGCTTCTTGATCGGTGGATTCTAATTGAGCCTGAGAACCCGATACGGCTTCAAGTTGTTTCTGCTTTTCTTGCTCTAAGCGTTGACGATCGGCTTCCGCTCGTTCTTTGTCAGACATTGCATTTTGCGCAGCTTGATTTTGTTCCGCATTATCGGCAACAGCATTAGCTTGGTGTGATGTTTCAGATTTCGCCACAACATTATCTAAAACATAGCCCAACCCATCATCATGGCCTGTGCCTTTAAATTCTATTCGGTTGCTGCCAGAATTCGCAGTCAACTTAAGTGTTTTTTGTTGCCAAGCTGCTTCATCGCCAGAAGTTGAGAATACAACATTACCGTTCCAGAGAACTTCTATGCCTTCGTTGCTTGAAATACCTGCACGTTTTGCAAAATCAAAGCTAACCGCAATGACTTCACCTTCCGCTAAATCCGTTAAATCTTGAGAAAGACTTGTATTAGTATAAGTATCTAGCTCTGTAACAAGTGAACCATGACCATCACCACTTACGCCATAATCCTTACTTGAAGAGGCAACTTCAACACCGTGAGTCGATTCCCATCCCAGACCACCTTGCTCAAAATCACCATTGACGATCAAGTTAGGTGTTTGCGTTTGATTTGAAGATTCTTCGATGTTGAGTTCATTTTCCATGTTGCTGAGATCAGGCGTTTCAACGTTGGTCACGCTTCCACTTAAACCGTCTCCTAGATCGGAACCCACTTCTTCGATTTCATCTAAGTCGAAACCATCAAGTTTAGTGATTTCAGGCGTTGAAATAGCACCTCGTCCTTTCTGAATTCCTGATGAAGAAGCTTCATCACCTTGAACTAGGTAATTAATCGCTTGGCTGCCACCCACTCCAAGAAGAGTTTGTTTAATATTATCAAACAGTGCGGAAAGCTTATTGCTGCTCGTGTTACTTGACGCGACGGCTAGGCTATAGAAATCACCGTTACCCACTTTGATAGCAACGTTATTTCTGGCATAAGAAGCGTTAATCCCTAAGCCATCACCTACGTGAATATTCACGTTTGCTTTGCCTTTCATCACCGCAACATTGAGACCGTCACCCACTTTGGTGTTAACGTTATATTTGCCCCATGCAACGTTCACTGAAATACCGTCACCAATTTTGGTGTTGATATTCGCATCACCATAGGCCGCCGTTACACTCAGGCCATTACCCACGGTTGTCGTAATATTGGCTTTACCTTTTGCCGCCGTGACCTGCATACCATCACCGACTTTAGTGACGATATTGCCTTTGCTCCAAAGTGCGTTGAAGCTATCTCCGTCACCCACTTGAGTAACGATGTTCGCTTCACCTTTCGCTAAAACAACATTACGGCCATCACCCACTTTCGTAATGATATTCGCTTTGCCCCAAGCTCCCGTGTAATCATCGCCATTACCGACGTGAGTAATGACATTCGCCTTACCTTGAACCACAGAAACTTCTTGGCCATCACCGATTTTGGTGATGATGTTCGCTTCACCTTTGGCGAAGTTGTATCGATCACCGTCACCAACGTGAGTGAAGATATTTGCTTGTCCCCAGGCCACGTTAACGCCTAATCCATCGCCCACTTTTGTGATGATGTTAGCTTTACCTTTCGCCAAACCAATAGTCGTACCATCCCCCACATGGGTCATGACATTGCCCACTTTTGATATCAGTAAACCAACGGTGGTTCCTTCGCCAACTTTGGTTAAGATATTACCTTTACCCGCCAACACAGCTGCGGTTGTTGCATCACCAACATGGGTCACTACGTTTGCTTTCGCAGCTGCGACAACACCCATGAAGTCATCACCGACTTTCGTTATGATATTCGCTTCACCAAGGGCTAGTACGCCAGTAAGACCATCTCCTACGTGAGTCATAATGTTTGCTTTACCAAACATCGCGGCTAAGGTTGTGCCATTACCCACTTTCGTCATCACGTTTAGTTCGCCAGCAAATAAACCTAAGCTTGTGCCATCACCAACGTGAGTATAGATATTCGCTTTACCGATCATTAATGCAGCAGTTAGGTCATTACCCACTTTCGTCATGATATTGGCTTGGCCAAGCATTGCAGTAAACGTGCTGCCATTACCCACCTGAGTGAATATATTTGCGTTACCTACCATCGCGGCTATCGAGGTACCATTACCCACCTTAGTCGCGATATTACCTTTTGCTATCATTAATGCGACTGTTGTGCCGTCACCAATATGCGTAAAGACATTCGCTTCTGCGACCATAAGCGCTAATGCATCACCATGACCAACCTTGGTAAATACATTGCCTAGGCCGCCCATTAGCGCCCACGCGTTCCCTTCACCAACGTGAGTGAAGATATTGCCTACGCCGATCATAGCGGCTATTGAAGTGCCGTCGCCTACTTTGGTGAAGATATTACCCGCAGCACCCATTACGCCAAGTGTTTGGCCATCGCCAACATGAGTCAATACGTTACCAATACCCAACATAATGCCTGTGGTATCGCCATCGCCCACCTTGGTTAGAATGTTCGCCCCACCAACCATGACGCCAGTTGTCGAGCCATCACCAACATGTGTAAGTACGTTGGCGCCTCCTCCCATAACGGCAAGCGCATTGCCATTGCCTTTTTTGGTTAGGATGTTTGCACCACCAAGTGCGACTGCGGTCGTATTTGAGGCCGTATCATCACCGCTAATATGAGTAATGATATTGGCGCCACCAAGCATACCCGCCGTGAGGTCACCGTCACCCACTTTAGTCATGACATTCGCGCCACCGACAAGTACAGAAGCGATGTCGCCCTTACCAACCTGTGTCATGACATTAAAGCCACCGACCGCTAACCACAACCCGTTGCCAGACCCAATTTGGGTGTGCGTGTTGTAGCCGCCTAGCATAGTCAAACGACTATTACCGTTACCTTTGTGAACTGAAATATTGCCATAAGCAAGTAAGTGGGCTAAGTACTCGCCGTCACCAATACGAACCAATACATTGACCGCACCGCCTGCGTAGACATCCATTTTCCCTTGTTTGCTCTGATGAACGAGCACGTTAGCTAAACCAGCACCACGGAAAGTGAGGTCGCCTTCATCGCCACTTTTAACAATGACGTTAGCCGCGCCGCCGCCAACAAATTCGGTATCACCAAACTTAGAGCTGTGAAGGATAACGTTGGCGAGACCACCACCGTTAAAGTAGACATTACCGCGTGTCACATTGGATTTGATGACGTTACCGCCACCGACACCATTGAACCGAACGTCCCCTGAACTTTCACCACCATCGCTAGCAGACTTAAACAATGATTGTTCATTGTATTCATCAATATCCGCTACTATTTCACTGGTACTTCTCAACGTATTAACGCTGTATTGTAGCTGACTCAACGAGTAACCATTTTTGTACCCAGAGCTGTAACCGTTTGCGGAAGAAATATCTTCACTAGACAAATTTTGGGTGTGGTCGCCTTCTTTATACCAAGGACGAGCTTGATACCTTAGTACTCCGGTATCGGGATCGTTTGCAAGTTCGACGACAACTATTTTTGTGTATGACCCCAAGACTTTTGCATAGACGTACGTGTTTGCTTTTCGATTCGATTTAACTGCTTTGACATCGACAGTCGAGCCATCCGAAGAGATAGCATGCCCACCCATTTTTGCATCAGATAATGACACGTCTTTAGCATCAATCACCGCACCGTTAGCGTAGGTCACCCACTCATATTCTGTAAGGTCTTTTTCAACGGCGTGAATAGTCACCGCTTTCTGGTGTTCAACTTTCAAATCCGACAGCGTATATGCGCCATAGACTTTAACGGGGTTAAACCCGCTCTCAGAGGAAATATCCTGGCTCGTTAAGTTACTTAAATGATCGCCTTCTTTGTACCAAGCGGTAGAATAATACTTAAGCTCTCCAGTTTCAGGATCGTTACTCAGCTGAATTTTATTTATTTTGGTGTACTTAGAATCCGAGAAAGCAAACAGATAAGTATTCGGCTCACGTGTCGATTTTATACCCGTAACTTGATGATCCTGGCCAATCCAAGTTCCACTTAGTACCGCTTGAGTAAGCACGATTTCATCGGCATTGACATGCGCCATCCCTTCGCCGTCGAAGTCTTTACCTATCCCTTTACGGGTAATATTATTGTAGGCTCCCCCCCCGGAAAAACTGACATTTCCGTGGGCGACATCAGAGTAAAGGCTGTTGTACCCTCCAACCCCTTCAAATGTAACGTTCCCTCGTGTTTCAGCATAAACGTCATTAGCTTGGCGTGTACGTTCAATTCGATTTGATGCGCCTGCACCCTGTAGGGTTATATCTCCAACTTTACCTTTTCGAACCAGATGATTATCGGCACCAACACCACGGAAAGTGATATTGCCAGTTTCCACTCGTGAACTAATGCTGTTAGCCGCACCGCCCCCATCGAATGTCACATCACCACGTGAACCCTGGTATTTATTGAACCAAGTTCGGTCGAGTTTGTTTCCGGCCCCTGCCCCCGTAAAGGATAAGTTACCCTGGTTTGTTTCATGCCAAAGACTGTTGTAACCACCAACACCACCAAATGTCACATTACCACTTAGACCTTTACGGGTTATACCGTTGTATGCAGCTGCACCTCCATAATTTACGTCACCGCGATTACCTAAGTGGTCAATAGTAACTCCACCAGCAAGGCCGGCAAATGAGACATCACCACCCCCACTTTTATTGATATCAACATACCCAGCCGCACCTTTTACACTAAGGTTACCAATAGAATCCTCTACCTTTAGATGGGCCGCACCGCCTACGACTGTATCATTACCACTACCCGTATAAACTGTGGCAGTAATTGAAGCGACGGTGATATGATCATCACCGCCGTAAGCTCGAATATCGCCGCCAATAAGACTAGTCGCAACAATATTATTGTCCCCATCGTCAGCGGTATAGCTCCCTGTAAAGAAGTATTCAACACTTCTCCAAAATGGTTTTCCCATAAAATAAACTCTAATTTCGGATTAAATAGAAAACCACTGTACCTTTCTGATACAGCGATCACTTTGAACATTGACCTTGCCGCGGACCGTACAAACTTTCTGCCCCTGCCACGGAAGGAATACACGGCGACGAAGGTCATTGACAACTTCGCGGCCATGACCGAATGGCGCTATCATCTCTGGGATATAAATATGCTGGCCAGATTGCCAGTCAGATAAAGAAATTTCCCGCACTCCAGATAACAACTCATCTCGGCTTTGCTCAGACAAAAACGCCCAATTACAAAATGCAATTGGGCGACCTTGTTCATCTTCGTAATAGCAAAACTGGTTTAGCTCAAACGCAGGCATAATACGTTGCTGCCATTCAGCAACAACGTATCTGCGATGAAGAGGTGAATGCTGACTTAACAACATCACCCCTCCGATTATTTTTTGAATTTGCGCTAACGTAAGATTTGCTGATTGATATGCAATAGACATATGCCCAATATCACCAAATGCAGTTGCTATTTAACTTTAGAAACTCGCTTTTTTGGCGCAGTTTTTTCTTCCGTTGTTCCCTCTTCAGCCTGAGGGTCAACCGGTTCACTTGATGGTAAAAAACCCGCTGCAACTAACTTGTCAAATTCAGCTGACATGCGAGGATCTTCGAGCATGTTTTTAACCATGGAAACCATATACATAAAGCCAGAAGCTGGCATATGAACCACTTGTTTAAGCTCAAGGTCATCATCATTTTCAGCCATTACGCCACTAGCCATATTTTTTTGGTCTTGACCTACGAAATAAAGGGAAAAAACGCCTTTATTATAATTAACACTAGAAATGGTTTGAACAAACTTCTCTGTCATAAAATAAAATCTCAAAAATTTAACAAAACAAAATGAAATGAACCTTAATCGCATTTAATTGCGAAAAAGGAACTATAATTGAAATAAATTGAATTGTTAATAGAAACAAGCAAATTTAAATCAAAAAAACCAAATTAAATTAAAATTAGCTCAATAAAATCAACAAGATACAATGAAATTAAATATAAAAATAAAACGAAAACTTGCTGGAAAATATATCAAATGCTAGTATAAAACCTCTAAAAAATCTAATTAGAATGCAAAATGACAGCTAAAGAAACAATGATAATATTATGCATAAACCTTCACCTGAAATTAATTGAAGATGGCAAAAAGGACATAATCAATGGGGAAAACGACATATCAAAAATTAAAGAAATGAATTATTTTGATTTTATTAAAAAAATAGAAAATGAAAAAGAAATCAAAGTATCAGCTAAGTTTTCACAATTTAAAAGTCTAGATAAAGTAAAAACTCCTTCGATTCTATTCGATATGGAAGGTTTACCATTAACTTTAGCAAAATCTAATAAAGATAAGTGTTTAATACAAAGACCTAATAAAGAAACTCCTGAAATAATTTCGTATAACGAACTCAATTCAATTTGGAACCACAGATGGCTGGAGATAAAACAAGCTCAATCACGTTTTGATATCGCCTGGTTCATTCCTGAGTTTTTGCAACACAAAAGAATACTCGGGGAAATTTTTTTGTTTTCTTTTGTATTGCAAATACTCGCCTTAATCTCACCGCTATTTTTTCAGGTTGTGATGGATAAAGTGCTTGTACATCAAGCTTGGTCAACCCTTGATGTGCTTGTGATAGGGCTTGTGATCACTGGCATTGTAGAGGTTCTACTTCGCGGCTTACGCGAATATCAATATGCGCACACAGCCAATAGAATTGATATTCAATTAGGACTTAAGTTAGTAAAGCACTTGTTTGGCCTTCCTTTGATGTTCTTCAAAACACGTCAAGTAGGCGCTATCGTAACTCGCGTGCGCGAGCTTGATACTGTACGAGAATTCTTAACAGGCTCGATGTTTACTTTAACGGTCGAGTTCTTGTTCATGTTTGTCTTTCTCTATGTAATGAGTTTGCTTTCACCTCCTCTCACATGGCTATTTATTGCAACCATCCCTCTTTACGTATTGCTCGCTTGGTGGCTTACACCTCGAATGCAAGCGGCGGTAGAAGAGCAATTTACGCACGCCGCTGCAAATACCTCTTTTCTCACAGAGACAGTGGCTGGCAGTGAAACTCTAAAAAGCTTAGCCGTAGAGCCTCGTTTTGTTCGCCGTTGGGACGATCAAACGGAAAAAATGGTCTCTACTGGGTACGTGGTTCAGCAACTCAACAACCGATCCAACCATGTCGTTCAACTCATCCAGAAAGTAACAAGTGTTGGAGTTCTGTGGTTAGGGGCAACAGAAGTACTGTCATTGGAAATGACTATCGGACAACTGATCGCTTTTAATATGATGACAAACCATATAGCCCAACCTTTATCACGCATGGTTGAGTTATGGGGGCAATTTATTCAAACGCGCGTGGCACTAGAAAAATTGGGAGACATGCTTAATTTACCTGTGGAGCAGCACACAGGGAGCGATACGATTGCATTACAAGGCGCAATTTCGTTCAAAAACATCCTATTTCGTTACCAACCAGATATCCCACCGACCCTGAACAACTTGTCGCTAGATATCCAAGCAGGTGAAACATTAGGCGTTGTGGGAACATCAGGCTCAGGGAAAAGTACTCTAGCTCGATTACTGCTACGACTCTACTGCCCAGAAAAAGGGTTAATAACGGTTGATAACACACCACTTAATCAAATTGGCATCCAGCAACTGCGCCAACAAATCGGCATAGTTCTGCAAGAAAACTATCTATTTAACAAAAGTGTTTGCGAAAATATTGCCCAATCGAAGCCTGAAGCTAGCTTAGAAGAGGTTATCGAAGCGGCAAAACTTTCTGGAGCTCACGAATTTATCATGAAGCTCCCAATCGGCTATGACACGATCTTAGCCGAAGGTGGGCAGTCCCTTTCTGGCGGACAGAGACAACGCCTGGCGATTGCGCGAACTCTACTTTCAGATCCCAAAATCATGATCCTGGATGAAGCCACGAGTGCACTGGATGACGAATCACAAGCGTTGATTCAATCCAATATGGCAAATATCGCGAAGGGCCGTACGGTCATCACTATCGCTCACCGGTTATCCACCGTACGAGATTGCGACCGAATTATCGTTCTACACCAAGGTAATATCGTCGAGCAAGGTAACCATCAACAGTTAATCACATTGGGCAAACAGTACAAACAATTATGGCAACTTCAGCAAGAGCTCAAGCAAGAGGATTCAAACGCATGAAAAGTGTCATCAAGCGATTCTTAGCCAAATTTAGAATAAACCAAGCGACTGAGAAGCATTACGAATTTTTGCCTGCGCACCTCGCCTTATCACAACGTCCTCCTTCACCATTTGCTCGCATAACGGCCATCACGCTCAGCTTGGGAGTCGTTGCCGTCTTAATTTGGGCGTATTGGGGGAAATTAGATATACAAGCGACAGCTACCGGACGTTTCGTTGTCTCTGGCCGCTCACAAGTGATTCAATCTTATGAGCAGAGCCGGGTTCTCTCTATTCACGTAAAAGATGGGCAACGAGTGACAAAAGGCGCGCCGCTTCTTACTCTTGATACCCTAGGCATCAATCAAGACATTACCCGTTTAATCACTCAGTCTGAATTTCAAACTAATGACCTAATTCGATACCAATCTTTGAATAGTGGCCTGCCACTCTCTAAGGACCTATTATTTTCGGCCTTACCACTCGAACAACAAGCGTTGATCAATGAAAACTTCTTGAGTGAGAAACGTGAATATGAGTCGACCCTGGCAAGTATCAAAGCAGAAATGCAGGTCAACAAAACATCACAAGCGGCTCGTCAAAGTGACATCAACGCATTAATTCAGTTAACCGAAAATATTAGTCAGAGACTCGCGGCACGAAAAACGTTGAATCAAATAAAAGTCATTGGACACGTAGAGTATCTAGAGCAAGAAAAAGAGCTACTGGAAGTTAAGCGCCAAGTGTCGCAACAACGAGCTGAATTAGAGGTTCTAAAGTCGCAATACCATAGTCTTGAAGAAAGGCTGACGGGGTTCAAAGCACAAAAACACAGAGAATGGCTCGAAAAAAGAAAACAAGCGAAATTGCAACTCGGGGGTTTAGCTCAGGAGTTGTCTAAAGTTCGTGAGCGTGAACAGTTAGAAATCATCCGTTCTCCTGTCGATGGTACGGTTCAGCAACTCAGTATTTACACGCTAGGAGCAGTACTTCAACCAGCACAAAATTTAATGATTATTGTCCCTGAAAATGCAGTACAGCAGGCGGAAATACAAATTCTCAATAAAGACGTAGGTTTTGTTTACCCAGGACAGCCAGTGACAGTAAAAGTAGATGCGTTTCCATACACTCGTTACGGTACTATCGAAGCTGAGCTATTGAGTATTTCTCGTGATTCTACTACAGACGAACGCTTGGGGCTCATTTTCCCAGCCCAAGTTAAGCTTAAGAATAACAACATCTTAATCAACGGTAAAAGTATTGAGTTGACACCAGGCATGTCCGTCGTTGCGGAAATAAAAACGGATAAACGTCGTGTTATCGACTACCTGCTGAGCCCAATACGTGAATACCAAGCAGAATCGCTAAGAGAGAGGTAAGTATGGATATGACCTTATCAACAACGGAAAATAGCGTTTCTACCACTCAAGATGCTTCTATCAATCAGGACGCTTCTATCACACAAGATAATGGCGGAATCGACGCCGTCGTTTATGCGGGTAACTATTTCCACAAAAAGTCGACCAAGACACAGCTCAAGCATGCTTTAGGCGTCAGTCATTCCAATTTAAATGACTTGGAAATAAGGGAAGCTGCAGATTATATTGGCCTGAAAAGTCAAGTAACGAAAGTAAAATCGAACGAGCTAGATACCCTTCCACTGCCCGTTTTAATTGAAATCGACAATAGTTGGAAAGTGCTCACAAAATCAGCGGACGGTTCCTCTCTTTTATATGATCCAGCCACTCAATTGGAGCAGCAGAGTGAGCTTAGTCCGAGTAGTCACTCATCAACGTACAAGGTAATGTTGGTCGCGGATGAAAGACTAAGTAGCAAAGAAGTGAAATTTGGCCTTAGCTGGTTTGCCCCCTCTATTTGGCGTCAAAAGAGCCAAATGCGAGATGTGTTTATTTATGCTATTGCCCTTCAAATATTCGCACTGGTGAGCCCGATGTTGTTTGAAAATGTCATCGACAAAGTGCTAGTCGGTCGCAGCTTGTCCAGTTTACATGTGCTCGCCATAGCGATGCTTGCTCTTGCCATTGCAGAGCCAGCATACAGTTACTTGCGCAATACCGTATTTGGCCACCTCGCAAGTCAAGTAAATGCAGAGCTATCAGGACGCCTTTATCGCCATTTAGTCGGCCTCCCCCTCAATTATTTCAAGCAGCGTCAGACAGGACAAATCATTGCTCGAGTTCGTGAAATGGCGCAAATTCGCCAGTTTTTGACCGGTTCGACGTTGATGTTATTGCTCGATCTCATTTTTGTTACCGTCTTTCTTGCTGTTATGTTCCATTATGCCAAGACTCTGACTTGGCTAGTAATCGGCTCACTTTTTATCTATTTCTTACTTTGGCTTATTGCTGGTCCAATCATAAGAAAAAAAGTGGAATCAGAATACGAATCGGATGCCGATGCCACGACCTTTCTAACGGAAGCAGTAACAGGCATTGAAACCATTAAAACCACAGCGACTGAACATCGATTTTTACATCAATGGCAACATATCCTCAGCCAACAACTAAACCGTAGCTTTGATGCTCAAAAATCAGGACTCATTGCAGGGCAAGGCATCGGGCTGATACAGAAACTGACTGCGGCACTGCTCCTGTGGTGGGGAGTCAGCGAAGTACTTAACGGTGAGCTCACACCCGGACAATTGGTGGCCTTCAATATGTTGGCCGGCCACGTGACTCAGCCGGTACTTCGACTTGCGCAAATTTGGCAAGACTTCCAACATACTCTTATTGCACTAAAGCGAGTGGGCGATATTCTTGATGAACCAAAAGAAAATGGTAAACAAGGGTTAGCTTCTGTTCCTGAACTCAATGGAGGCATCGAATTTAGTAACATTCGCTTTCGTTATCACGAAGACTCTCCCGAAGTGTTGGCCAACTTATCGTTAGAAATAAAACCGGGCCAGTTTATCGGCATCACCGGGCCATCAGGCTCAGGAAAAAGTACCATCACCCGGCTATTGCAACGTTTGTATGTCCCTCAACATGGTCAAGTATTGGTAGACGGTATGGATCTCGCGATAGCCGACCCAATTTCGCTACGTCGCAACATGAGTGTGGTATTACAAGAAAGTATTCTTTTTTCTGGGAGCGTTGCAGAGAATATCCGCCTAAGTCAGCCTCAAGCTACTGATGAGGAAATACGCAATGCTGCGCAGCTTGCCGGTGCTTTGGAATTCATTGAAGGACTTCCCCACGGGTTTAATCAGCCCGTTGGGGAAAAAGGGGGCTCTCTATCTGGCGGCCAGCGTCAACGTATTGCGTTAGCAAGAGCCCTACTCGTTAACCCTAGGATTTTACTGCTTGATGAAGCAACGTCAGCACTCGATTACAACTCTGAAGCTGCCATCATGAGCAACATGAAAGAGATTTGTAGAGATAGAACCGTAATTAGCATCGCACACCGCCTTAACACCATTCGTCATGCGGATAATATTCTTGTTCTTGATAAAGGCCAAGTTTGTGAAAGTGGGACTCACGATGAACTGGTTGAGAAGGAAGGTCTTTATGCAAAATTATGGAAGCAACAAATTGGCGGCTGATTTATAAATTGAAATCTACGTTGTTATAAGAAATATGGATGGTGTGAGCTTTAACCATTGACATTCACTCAACCCAAAAAGTGTGTGTTGACACACTTTTTGAGCCTTTATTATGTCTTCTCGAAAATCAAAAAACGGCTTTTTCACCTTGGAACGGCGTTGTTGCCTAAATCAGTTGAACCTTTTTCGAGTCTTGCGATCTGATCCTTTATGATGGTTAGAGCGGTGGTGACATGGGTAAGGCAAAAAAGAAGATAACTAACTGGGCGGAGTACAATAAGGCTCTGTGCAAACGGGGCTCGGTTACGTTCTGGATAGATGATTCAGCCGTAGATGCATGGCGATGCAAAGCCCATCATGGTAAGCGTGGTAGAGGCTTCCAGTACTCTGATACAGCGATTGAAACTGCATTGATGATTAAGGGGATATTCTCTCTACCATTGCGGGCTCTTCAAGGTTTTATCGACTCTATCTTTGAGCTACTAGAGGTTCCACTGACGCCCCCTGACTACACGTGTATCAGCAAACGCTCGAAGACAGTTCAGGTCAAATATCGTAACAAATCCAGAGGAGCTATTCGCCATATCGCTATTGACTCGACTGGTCTCAAAGTCTTTGGCGAAGGTGAGTGGAAGGTGAAAAAGCACGGCGCCGAAAAACGCAGAACTTGGCGCAAACTGCACTTAGCCGTTGATGTAGAAACTCATGAGGCCATTAGTGCAGAAGTCAGTCTTGTAAGTGTTGGCGATAGCGAAGTGCTGCCAACATTACTCAACCCTTTACGTAGAAAGGTAGATACCGTATCTGCTGATGGAGCGTATGACACAAAAAGTTGCTATGAGACCCTGCAAAATAAGGGCAGTACTCCGTTGATACCGCCTCGAAAGAATGCGGCGCTTTGGGAAGAAGGGCATCCCAGAAATGAAGCAGTAAAGGCTTTGAAAAACGGAACAATAGCGGAGTGGAAATCTGAGTCGGGTTATCACTATCGCTCAATATCTGAGACCGCAATGTCTCGATATAAAGGACTAACCAGCGGTAAATTGAGCTTGAGATGTTATAACGCTCAAGTGGGAGAAATCATGGCGAATGTCAAAGCTATAAACAAAGTCATAGGACTAGGTATGCCTGTTCGAAACTAACGGCGAGTCACATATGGCGTCGTTGGTCTTTAAACCGATTTGATCAACAACGCCCTTCCTAGGCTTAACTAAATTTAGCCACCAATAACACATTAATTTCATTTAAACCTTTAAATTTGTAGAGACAACCCTCTTAGAGGGGTACTTTAAATCACAGTATCTAACGGTCTTATATACAACCAAACATCCGAGCTTTCAACTTCCTAATATAAACTATTTATCTATGAACACGAGTCAATATCAAAGAGAAAGGACACTCTTATCTTAAAGACGATCACAATTTAATAACCTTTATTATCGCTGCTTGATATAAGCACCCATAAGTTCAAATACTTTGTCTATAGCATTAACAGCTTGAACCATTACCTTGAGCTTATCTTTCGTGCTCTTTAAAGACTCTGTTGACTCTTTCGCTTGATTAATAAGTCCCTTGATACTTTCTTGCCCTACGGAATGGAGACCAGAGTTCGTCTCTCTGATAGAAATATTGTATGCGTAGATTTTCTCGCATTTAATTAGAAACACATCATCTCCTGACTCCTGCATAACTAAGTCAAGGTAGCTTTGAAGTTCGTTGTACATGCTTTGTGATTCTGTGAGGCTCTCGCTCATTCGTTAGTCCTTTAAGGTATCGCAATCTCAGCATCACGAGCAATGATGCAGACTGATAAAAATCATCAACAACTTGCATTAGTGCCTCCAAATATCGGATGAATAACATTGAACACTGAGCTACAAACAGAGACGCTACATAAGTTCAGTCATTCAGTTTTTGAGAAAGAATTTACGACTTCACATGCCTTTGCATCATTAATATCAATTAGTTACAATATACACCCAGCCAAGGACTACTCCATCATATGAATAGGACATTCTTGCATATCACAAGTGACATAAATTATCCTTCCCTAAAACGACATACAAAATAATAGGCTCTAGAGCGAACCTTGCTTAAACAACACATGCACACCATGAATTTTCCTGTTATTAGTGGCTTTGTTGCGTAATTCAGTGGAACTAAATCCAGAACCTACGATCTGAGCAGCTACATTCACCACCTCTCGTAACGTTATGCCTAAACCTCGTTACAAAACAACCAATTGGAAGCAATAAAACCAATCACTCATTAACCGTGGATCTCTAACCTTTTGGATTTATGAAGAAGCGGTAAGTGAGTGGGCACAAAGCAAACAGAGTAAACACAGGAGGCCACGTCGATTCAGTGATCTAGCTATCACCACAGCGTTCATGGTAAACGAGTGTTTTCTATGCCACTAAGAGCGCAGCAATGATTTATCGACTCGATATTTAGGCTATCCCATGTTTAGTTAAGTTGTCCGCATTACACCTGATCCGCACCGAACCAATGCCCTTAACTTTAATAAGTATTTACACAACAAATGCATTGCGTGTAAATTATTCACTTACACCTAACCCAAACGCCTTTGCTTGCTGCGTCTGGATAGGTCAAGTTCGGGGGAACTTGACCTCCCTGTTATCAATACGGGCTATGCGCTCGGTATTTTTCTAATACCAGCCTTACACTTTCCCATAGCTCTTCGATATATCGATACTCTAGATAAAAGCCACTATCAATAAACTCAGCACCACTTGAAGAAAACCACGGTTGAGTTTCACCTTTCCCACCTACTCCTAATTCAAATTTGGCGCAATACTTTCCGCCAGTTGGGCGAATTTGGAACTTAATGTGATATGTCCAATGGGTTTCTGAATAACAGCGTTAGTAATGGGCTGGCAACCAACCAGAATCGTAGAAGTTCGGTAAACAACTTGCAGGGAGTTGGTATTGTGATAGTGGAAGTGTTGGCATTGCACTTTGAAGTTGGCTAGCCATGTGGTTGAAAGCGCTAATGTAGGCTTCTTTGATGTGTGCAGCTTTAGTGCCTCCTAAAGAAGATAGGGGCTGTTTTGCTTGTCATAAGTATGATCCTTTAACAAAGAAATCCTTACATTTAAGCCATATGTTTAATGCGGCCCAAGATTACGGTCCGTGTTTCTTTGAGGCTTAATTTAGAACCTAAAAGTTGAAACTTCCTAACAAATAGTGATCATTATCTACAATTCCCGCGCTAGGCTGGATCTTGAAAATACGGCTTATCGGCTACAACAAAGGATTTAAAATCAGCGTGTGTAACGCGTGTTTTGTCCAACTTGTTCTTTGCTGTCCATTGAGTGTTATCTCTTAGGTACTTTCTGTTGTATTCAGATTTCGATTTACCAACTAGCCCTAAATGATAATTCATTTCATGATCTTCGCTAAAATTCACGTAATCCCAATCGTTCATCGGAAAAACCTCTTTTAAGTTATGCAACATTCATATATCGGCACCAAGAAAGGTTTTCAAGGGGAACGAAAGAAAGATATGTCGTCCACACGACCATTGTTGGGTAGAATTTGAACTCATTCACATCCTATTTATGTACGTTTGCCCTACTAAAAAGTTATCCATCCTTATCATATTCTTCACGGTGACACCCATGGTGTATCACGGGGGTAAATTCGACCAAACTATCAACTCTTGATCACTCTCTTAGCATAACCAATTAATTCAGGAAATTACTTATGGTAATATCCAATCAGACACTAATCAGCTCGCTGTGTATGGTAATACTTCGTGATAGAAATCTTAAAAATTACAAGAATGATGGCGCAAGGGAGAACGAACCCGTATCTCTGTGAAGGTGATGATGGAAAACAGTATGTCGTAAAAGGCAGTAGTGCTACTTGTCGAGGCCTTGTAAAAGAATGGATAGTAGCTCATCTAGCGAAAAGCTTTGGCTTACCTATTCCGGATTTTAAAATCGCTTGGGTTGATGATTTACTAGTTGAATACAGCTCTTTTGACTTAGAGGCTGGTTATTGTTTTGCTTCATCATATAAACCTAACATTCAAGAAATAACCTATAATCAAATACAGAAGGTTCCAAAGCAGTTACTTCGTGATCTGTTTGTTTTTGATTATTGGATTCAGAATAATGATAGAAACCTCACTGATAAAGGCGGTAATCCTAACTTTTTCTTGGAGCAAAAGACCAAAGAAACGTGTGTTGTTGATCATAACCTAGCTTTTGCAGATGACTTTAAAATTGATGAACATAAAGAACAACATGTAAGTTCAGGCTCTTGGAATGGCTTAGAGCTAGTCGATAAAGAAGTTTATACAGAAAAATTTCAAAATGCCCTGCAAGATATTGACAATATCATCAGTGAGATACCAGAAGAGTGGTTAGAAATGTATCCAATCGATACTATTCGATCAGAAATTACGTTAGTATTGAAGAAATTCTTAGCTGAACCGTTTTGGGAGGACATATCATGAAAGTAGCTTTACAATTCGCGATTGTTCGCTTTATGCCATTCGCAGAAACATCAGAGTTTGCCAACGTTGGTATACTTGCGTTTGCTCCAAAGACTGGATTTGTAAGCTATAAACTAGCCCCTGCCAGATTTAAAAGAGTATCTGATTTCTTCGATGATCTTGAAGGGCAACTTTACAAGCAAGCTATAGCAAATTTTGAAGATGAATTAAATTACATCCAAAACTTCGCAAAGAATATAAGCGGTAAAGAGCTTGTTGAGTTAATGCACGAAGTTACTCGAACTAGAGAAGGTTTGATGACGTTTGGTGAAACTGGTGCAATGATCACTGATGATTGTCACCTTGCACTTGAACAACTCTTTGGCCGCCATATCGGAAGAGACTTTAAAGATACAAAGGAATACCGAGAGCAACAGATGGTTAAAGCCCTTAGACAAGAGCTGAAAACTTTAACCATTCGGTATAAAGAGCAAAGCCTTGATACTGGTTTCAGTCAATTTAAGATTCCACTAGTAGCTAAAGAAGCAAATATAACTAAAGCGATCAAGCCGTTAGCATTTGACCAAGCGACTCCTTTAGCACTCGTTGACCACGGGGATCGTTGGATATCTCGTGTTAAACACTTACTACAAGCAAACGCTTTGAACGAAGATAACTTCTTATTTACGATAGAAAGACCTCAGAATAAAAAAGAAGAGTTTGTAGCCGCTTTTGATACTGTGCAAAAAGGAATGAAAGAACTAGGTGTAAAAGTTATTCCATATCAGAACAGTAATGAAATATTAAAATTTGCGGAGTTTGATTTAGATTGCTTAGTTAATGATTTCAAATTAGTAACGAATTGATACAAATAATAAAGGCTACTTAACAGTAGCTTTTTTACCTGCGAGTGAATGCTTTTATCATTTCATTCTGGCAATTGCTCTGGCTAGTTTAAGTAGTTTTATTGATGTTTTTAGCTCTAACTCAGATTGAATACTTAATAGTGCAATCCCTGCCAATATTTGTTGTGGCCTCACTACTTGGCCTGTCGGCAGCTCCATACTGTCGCGTATCATTTTGAACTATCCCCACTCTTCATAAATACTTAGTTTCCGACCTTTTGCCATTCTCATAAGCCTTTTGCATTCAGGTGGTATAGGCTTTCCCTCATCCCAACCCGTAACAGTCCTCACAGTTTTGAAGCACAGTTCAGCAACCTCTTCCTTAGTCATTTGGCACTCTAACTCTCGAAAAATGTAATTCTTACTCATTTCGCAATACTTCAATGATAAACCTCTAAATACAAGAGGTTGCACTGATCTTATAAGATATGCACCATTAAACATAATCAGACAAAGTGAGCACTGTACAAAGGCGTATTAATTGGTAATATTTGTCTTATAATAAGTTATTAACGAATCGTTAATGTTAGGATTTTTGAAACTCATTTATGTCAGTGCGACCTGAAGTCGTATGAAGCGTTGTTCACCACGAAGAGTGAACCATCTGTACTACCAGATGCCCCTAGGAACCTGAATAAAGAAGCGGCTCTGACAATGTAACGAAGCTTGGTCGTTAGACTGAGCGGGAACGGAATCGTGAAAGGACGTTCCTCCTGACAACCACAAGTCGGGTGAGTGCTAGGGGTCAATATGATGAAGCAGCGGAAGTGGTTAATACGCTGTAGCCAAAAGGCAACGAGAGTCGGAAAGAGATTGGACATTACTCTTTCGTGGTCATTGTACTCTCCGCACCATTGTGGG
>NZ_JBFRTD010000036.1:0-129606 GCF_041473955.1 Vibrio sp. 10N.222.54.E6
GGGTTCATGGGGCGGATACGTTTGAGTTGTAACTTACTGCTTTATTGAAATTCTTCAGGGGAAAACTTTTCGTCGAAGCATCATGATTTGTGTACCCGAAAGCCAATCTATTTCGGTCATTTATTGTCATTGTTATAGGCTATTGAAATGTAGACCAAAAGACGAAGCTGCCGTATAAGCAGCATACGCAAAACAAACGAATGAACCTAAGACAACAACTATTGTAACTGCGTTAATAGCATGACCAATTTTGTCCTTATGATGTCCATAACACAACTGAGATAGATATGTTGTTGCAGTAGCAAAAGCAGCTGTAAGCAGACCTGCACAAAAGATCAATATAGATAAACTTAAAGCCGAAGTGACATTAACGGAAGAACCTTCAGTCCATATCTTTCCTGTGAATGCTAAAAGCGCAGCAGCGGCACCGCCATTTATAACCATACTGGCTTTTAATGCAGCCTGCCCCGCGGTAATAACGGATTTAAATAACTCAACAGAGTGAGCAGAGACATTTTGAGAATGAGCTATATTTCTTGAATTTTCAGCTTGAAACTCGGCTAAATTTTGATCATGTTTGAGCTTATCAATTTCGTATGATGTTTCTGTACGTTTAGACAACTGGGCCATGTAATTGTCCATAGCATCAATTGATATATTTTCTTGTTCTTTATTTCGGAGTTGCTGAAGTGCATTACGAACTTCATCTATGACTTCAATTGCTTTCATTCTTATTAATCACTCATAATTTAAGTAAAGTCTATAACGAATGACATGGATTCCCCCTACAGAGGATCTGCCACACTTATGTGGTGCTTAAATACATCGGAGGCACCATGTCTGATTATTCTTATTTCTGCGTTATCGACCTAGCTAAAAACCACTTCAGTGTTCATGCCGTAGACCAAAATGGTAAGGTCATACTTCATAAGTCAGTAACTCGCTCTAAGTTACTGACTACAATAGCAAATATACCACTCATGCGTATAGGCGTTGAAGCGTGTGGTGGTGCACATTCTCGGGCAAGAACACTTGCGGAGAGCCTGTTAATGCGGCGGACACACTAGATGGCATCTCACGAATAAGGCACCGCTGTCGCGGAAAGTCATCAGAGCCACGGCGTATGCGAACCGTCGATAAGTAGGCCGAATGTAGAACGGCAGTCCAAAACTCATCAACATAAGTTTAGCGGGTGTTTGACAACCGGGGGAGTCCAAGCCCATGTGGCCCTGTTAAGGTTTAAATGTAAATCAAAAAATAGCATCTAAATCAATAACATATTAAATATTATTTGATTTTTTATTATCTATGTAGCAAATGTGTAGCTAGATAATTGTTACTAATTTTAGGCCGTTCAGTTGAGATTCTCTATGATGTTAAAGATAGCGACAGGCCAATCTCTAGACCAAAAGAGACATTAACAGGAGTGAGGATTAATCAAATTTTAAGGTGAAACTTCAAAGCATCTACTAGGAATCGATAAGATTATCGTTGATAGGTTAGTTTAAAATAAGACTATATAAGTATGATCCTTTCCTCCTTTAGCATATAGAGAAGAACGAAGCTAAGCCCATCACGAGTGGGTTCGGCTTCATATCTCTTTCACATTTCAAGTTACCGCTTATCAGAATTGAACCAAAACAAAGCTTTAATCCACTAATTGTTTCCAGTATTCACGTAACAAAGTGAAATCTTGTATACCTTCACAGCCAGCGTATTCGTTGGCAAGAGTTATTATATCAGAGTCATCAAGAGCAATAATGAAACCTCTCTGGTCTTTCGCAGTATCAACACAGCGTTTATAGAGAAGCTCTTTATTCTCAATAGAGCGACATATCAAAATCCCAACTTTGCCCCTACTAGGTGAGAACCTACCTGATAGCTGATCGACCTCAGGGTTTGCAACTTCTTTCCCGTAGTTTTTACACTCTATAAAGATGTGTGGTGCTGGGTAATGCATCGACAACCAATAAAAAAAGCCCCCTTTAGCTTCATTTACGTATGTAATATCTATCCTTTTTCGACCATCGTGTATTCTGTGTTGCTTAGTTGGATTACATAAAGATGGGTATAATATGACTGACAAAATCCTTTCAACAATGTCTTCATACTGTTCTGCAGTCTCACGACCTACAGGCAGAGCCTTTAATTGTTCCAGTAATTGACTAACATCTGGTTTTTCAACTTGTTCAAGCTCGGAAAACTGCTCATGAGATATAGGGCTAGATGGATTATCAATTTTTGCTTCTCGATAATCATCCAATACATGTGGCCTCAAAATCGTTTGCTCAACTACAGCCAGTTTGTCCTTTCCATATTTTTCCATTAAGTCCTTTTTAGTGACTATCTGGGAGCCATTTTTTAGGTTTTGAACTAGGGGACTTTGAATTTTAATATGTTCATGCTGCATTTGAGGCAACAAATAGTGTCTATAATACTCTTCATAATGAAAACTTAGTCGACTACGGACCAATACTTTAGGGACCAATATTACTTTACCGTAACTAGTAGTTGGTAAATCAACAAACGTATTTTCCCAAACCTCTTTTATTGGATTCCAAAGAGGTCCAGAAACAACATTTTGAGTGAGTGGAATCCCATAATAGCGGCACATATCTTGAGTGTACTTTATCAGCGGACTGCGAAGGATATTGCATACCGCGTCAGAAATCATATCAGTCCCTATTCCATTGATAAGTAGAGCTGTATCCTCTAAGTCTTGCAATAAACCGGACTTTGCAGCCTTACTTTTAGTTAGAGCATCCCAAACTGAATCTGCTGACTCATCTCCAAAGCCGTGCCCTCTTGACTTCCCAACAGAGTACCCCAAATGAAACTCATTACCTTCACTTAAAGACGCAAGCAATGTTTTTGCTCGACCATCATCTCCATTTTTTATCATTTTTAAAACGGACTCAAAAAAAGACTGCAGGAATGAAGACAACTCATTTCCCCATGATGAATCAAGTGACTTTATAGCATTTGGGTCTAAAAATACTGCTAAATCAGTATCTAAAGGGATATCTACAAAATCTAAATATGCTTGTGTGCGTTTTAAACCAAAATACTCTGATACTCTCATAGCGGCTCCCAAAATGTCATCTACAAACAAGATGTTGGGGCTAAGTCCACAATATTAAAGTGGTTGATGTGAGTTTATTTTTATATCTTATGTGTAACCAGCAACATTGATGCGCTTGGTCTGATGTTATGCAAAGATAGAAACGTACGTGTGAGGTCTCGGACTAGGTAGTTAACTCAAAGTCGAATTACCCCGTGATAAAGGGGTAAATTGAATTCATAAGATGTCTTCACCGACAGGTAAAACCCAAAAAGTAGATAAAAACCAGATATGCGAAACCTAGCTATAGACTATTCATTCATCGGGAGGTAACTTCCCTTTATATTAATAAACATACTTTTAAATGAACTACTTAACTGGGCTTTCGACAATGCCAAAAACTTGGACAATTATACTAAAAAACGATGATATAACTGAAAGGAACCTTAAAATCGCCCTTGAGAACTTCACTTGGGGAACAAGGACTAGTGGTTTACATTCAGAAATAAAAGCTGGAGATAATGTAATGTTTTTAGTGGGGGTTAGGACCCAAAACAAACAATACATGAAAAAGCATCTACCTTTTATCGAACATAGGTACCCGATGTATCCAGATGAAACGTTAACTGAAGATTTTGTCAGTGATTTTGTATTCGAAATAGACCGAGTAATTCTTGGTAAAATCACTAGTGATTTCTATATAGATGATTATAAATTATGGCCATCACCAAATGAAGACGACCCAACTAAACAATCTGTTAGCTTCAAACATAGATTTAAGTGGGTTCAAACTCATGAAGCTGGCAAGATGAACTGGTCTATAAACGACAGCAATTATAACTTTCACTTAAGTATAATAGCGGCAGGTAAAAAGCGCGCTCCGTTCCCGAGTGTTCTTTTGTTGCATGATATGGAAAACATAGAATCTAAATTAACAGTAAGTGAACTTCCTTCAACAGATGAAGAAACTTACCAAAACACCGTAGAAACTGCACAGTCAATAATTTTAGAGGCAGGGCCAATAAAGCCGCCCCAAAAACGTGGTGACAATGGTAATGCCAAAGGTAAATGGCCAAGAAGCTTCCGTATTGCTAAAAGCGCGTTAGAAAATGCTAATTTTCAGTGTGAAAACAACCCTCAACACATTACATTTAGGTCTCGTGTAACTAAGAAAAACTTCGTCGAAGCACATCATTTAATACCAATGGAAAAACAAGGCGAGTTTAACGTTAGTCTAGATGTTCCAGAAAACATTCTTTCGCTCTGCCCTAATTGCCACAGCATGTTCCATCATTCTGATATAGATATTACCTCACCTCTAGTGGAAACATTCTTAAATCGTAGAAAGAAGTCTCTTAAGGAGAGAGGTGTCAAAATTACCCTTCGAAAACTTATGGATTATTATGTCAAAAAGTAACAGTTGTGTGGAACACAATGAACTGTATACCAAGCTACGTTCTTTTGCATCGGAAAGAGACTGGAGTAAGTTCCATAGTCCAAAAAACTTAACCATGGCGTTATCTGTTGAGGTGAGTGAACTAATGGAAATATTTCAGTGGTTAACAGAAGAGCAAAGCAACAAATTAACCGATGAACAAACAACAAAAGTTCAAGAAGAGTTAGCAGACGTATTTTTATATCTCTTACAGTTAGCCGATGCAACAAACATTGATTTGATACAGGCAGCTCATATAAAAATCCAAAAAAATGCTCAAAAGTATCCTATCTCGTCATCTTATGGTAACGCAACGAAGTACTCAGACAAATAACATTGTATAAGCCTTACCTCACAAGTAAGGCTTACGGTTGACGTTCTATAATTATTCTTTACGTATCAAAAAGATCGTACTTAAGAATGTAGTAACTGAAATGACAATTAAGGTAAGATCAATTAACTCAACTAGTGATGCAAAAGCAAACAGCAACATTCCCATAGGGATTGCTGTATTCATCCAAAGTTGTTCCTTAGCAGCAAAAATCGATAGTTGATTAGGGGATAGCTCATTTTGAACTTTAGTATCCCATTTCACACCACTCATAGTTGTAAATAGAGCTCCAGTAAGGCCAAACATCGCGATTATGTAAATGTTCATTTGGCTATTGAAAGCCAACAATTGAATAGTAAGGAACAATAAACATAGGAAGTGGACACCTTTCCATTTTACGTTGGTAAGCTTTCCTGTCATAACGGAGGCCGACCCTAACAGAGAACCCACTGAAACTATAGTCGCAACAAGTGCCCATGAATATTCTGAATGATTTTGTATAATTAAGAATGGCCCCGCACTACCCATAAACCCAATACAAACTGAGGCAAAGAACCAACTTCTTATACCATTCTCAGACCAAACTGGAATTATAGACATCTTATTTGAGTTTGTATCAGGTTTGGGTGTTTCTGATTCGCCAACTGAATTGACTTGCTTTTCAAGATCCATTAAGGAAAACATAAGTAAGGCGAAGCCAAAAGTAATAACATCAACCAATAGAACTAGTTCGAAGCCAAGAAATATAACTATCGTAGCGCCAACCAATGGCCCAAGGATCCCAAAAACATCACCCATAGCAGATAGAATTGAGTTACATCTCTCCCTTTCCTTTTCTAAAGTAATTACTGGTATCAACCTGTATGAGGAAGGGGCGAAAAAAGATGAAGCTATACCGTATATAAAGGAAGATGCTGCCATTGCTACAATATCATTACTATAAACGTAGATATAAAGAAGTAAGCCAAGCTGCGTCGATAGCTTAAAAAAATCCGAGACAAGGATTACTCTCTTAAGGTTAACAAAACTTGTTCTTCGATATTGTAAAGTCCCTAAGTATCTCCCTAACCATAAGGATATAAGAACTATGCTAAGACCTACGCCTGACGGAGAGATCTTTACAGATTCGATGGCAAAGGCGATTGGTATTATAGAATTTCCTATAGAAGAAACAAACGAGGCGATACAAAAAAGGAAAAAGTTTCTACTAATATTGCCCAATAGTTTTAATCTAATAGCTTTCATCTCTACATCCTTTGATTATTAAGCCTTCTTTCAACCCGAATAATAGGAAGTCCATAACTTGACTCTCAGGAAGCCCTAATTCATTAGATATATCCCTTGCGTTAAGGAAAAACTCAGTTTGAATTAATTTAAGTATCGAAGAATAAATAGGCTTCAATTTTATTCGCTTTTTCGGTGTAATTAACACATCATAAGAGCCCATCGATTTTAACGGAGGAAAGTGATTATAATAAGCCCTTAGATTGGTTGTTTTTTTCAATAATTCAGGTGCAATAGAATACGGCAAACTACTACCTACTCTAGGTTTCAAAACCTTCAACTTCTCTTCCAAGTTCAACTGATCATATGTCGTATCATTATACCCCTCAAATGCCACTGTTAGATGCATTGTGAGTTCACCTAAACCGTGAACATTATGTTTCTTACCTCTAGGGTAAAACGCCATATCGCCTACGCTATAAGTGATATTTGGCGTATTGTTATCGTGATTCCATTGTTTCTTTCCCATAATTTGGAAAATAATAAAAGGGTGGTCATCAGCATGCATAAAAAACGCTGTTCCTTTTGAGCATGTTACATAACACTGTACCCAGCACTTAACACCATACTTTGATTCAATATACTCCTGTACTAACCTTGCTTGGGGTATATAGTCATTCATATGATCGAAGACAAACGTCCCTCCTTTTTTCAAAAATTGCACCACATTATCGCCATCAACTACTGAATGTTCGATAAGACCATCACCTATTCTCGACTCAATGAACATAGCTGGGTGGAGATCCTTCCCTTCCAATATCAATCTCAAGTTGAACCTAGAACTTCCAACATTTAGTATTGAGTCATATATTGAAGCAGCCAAACTCCTAAATTTTTCAGGTGTTACATGCGATGTCGAAAATGAATCTGAAGGTTTAATTCCTATATTTAACTCATCTATAGAGTTAAATATTTCTTGATAAAATTTAAAACACATACACAGCGCCTATCTTGATCATTTTCTCGACTAAATTGGAATCGATTTTTGACGAAATTAGTTCTCTTAAGACTTCAGGTTTGGAGAATTTGAATTTCTTACTCAATAATCTTTTTTTTTCTTCATCTGTTAATTTTATTCTCCCATATCGAGTCTCGATGTAATCACCTTCAAGCTTAAAACTACTAAGCGCTACTTTCGCGCGACATAGAATTTTGATATTAGCTTTAAGGTTAGGATCGTAAATCGGAGGAATAAACACATTGCCGTCGCGCGACTCCACACAACTCAATCCTATAAACAGACCTGGGCCATTACTTTTGAAAATGTGTAAAACTTTAGACTTAACGTTATGATACTCTCCATTTTTTAGACGAACACATTGAGCGAAAGGCAATTTATCTACATAATCAAAAGTAATACCCATGAAGCTTCTTGCGTCTATTATAGGAAAGTCGAACTCTACATCATTTTCATTAGGCCATTCATAAATACACCGTCCTAAACCATCAATATCTAAAATGATCGAATCTTCGAAATCTCGATGAACTCCAAACGGCGTCCAATTTTCTGAAGTAGATATAAAAACATACACGTCTTTTAAGTCTGGATTTTTGTATCTCGCTAATATTTTACTTTCCAATAGTAGTGCATTAATTTCTCTAGTCAGCAATAAGCTCCATTTAGAAAGCTCATTGATTGCCAAGCAGTAGCCCTCGCCGACAATTCCTCTTAAATGTTCGTGAGGAGGTTGAGCACAATTACCCCATAATTTTGGTATTGAAGCACATGCTCTATAATCTAAGTTTTGTCCTTTAAAAACCCTGTAAGTAGGTTCAATCATTGTTGAGTTAAAAGCACTATTAAGAGAGCTATTTATTACTGAAATAGATATCATTTGTATTTAAAAAGCCCTCATTCTAGAGGGCTTCTCCATAACGTCTTATAAACTAGTGCCCAACATCTTGACGTGGACTATCATTATCGCAGCAAATGCTTTCACTAGCCTCAACCTCAAATTCTTTTGAGAATTCATCGTTATTTTGTTCAATATCCTGATGTAACTTGTTCTTATCTTCCATAAGTTAGCTCCTTGGTAAGTTGTCGTTAACTAGTGCGTAATGAATGCCTAAATGACTCACGATCGCACCCAACCAACCTTGATGCATCTCACTGTAAAACCAAAATTAATTATTTGTAATTTATAGAACATATAAGCTATAAATATAAGCTCACGTTGAAATGTTACGCTATCGATATACCCTGTCCTTACCAACTAGTTTCCCTGAGTAAAATATGGGGAGTTCTCTTTCCGAAGTTTTTTAAGTGAGAAACTTACTTCCCTACAAATAATGAGCGTTATGCTCATACTTGTCGCTTCACTACCCATCAGAAAAACTAACAATTTAGTCATGGCTTTATTCCAAGGTGCCTTCATCCTCGATATTATTTTTGGTTACTTTTTAAAAAAGCACACGAACCTTATAAGGAAGATAGTCTCTTGTTTACTCGCTACCCTTGGTATTTTAACTTTGGTTTCATAACGTACACTTATTCACAGAACTCCAAGTTAAAAAGCATAACGGGGAGTTGATTCCAATCGCCACTGAAATGTTCGCGTGATGATTTCACGCCCCGCAATCATGACTCCTTTCAACACTCTCACCATTTCATTTTCGTCATATAAACTACTTTTGATAACTCCAGTAGTTAAATCAAAAGAAAGAGCGTAGTAAGGCTTACAGACCTGCTCCTTGCGTAGACTGAACACACCACCCATCATCTCAGTAAACCGTTTCCAATCACCTTTGTCCGCGGCTTTTAAAATCCCTTGAGCAAGTAACGGTAAACCTTGTCTTTCTTTTAGGCGTCTCAACTCACGCCACACTGTCACAGAACAGCCTCCCAGTTGTTGAAATTGACGTATGCCCCAACAGGCCGCCCACGCATCAACTCTGGCAGCCGCATCTTGAGGGTCTTCTTCGTAAACACCTTTATCAAGATCAGTTCCATCAATGTTCTTTGAAATGTACTTAGCGATATAACCCGTAGCAGAGCCCTTTGATGGATCTATCTTGATTTCAGTAAATCGGTGCTCAGTCGCGCCTTTTTCTTTACTATCTTCTCGTAACGCATAGTCCTGTATAACCTCTATCATTTGACGATAAGATTCCGGCTCCACAAACAACAATAAATGCCAATGTGGTGTGCCGTCATGTTGTGGCTCTGCTACACGGAAACCGTAAAAACGGACCCCTAAACGATTCAGTTTTGAACGTATTAATTGCCAGACCTTATTTAAGTAAGAGTGACCGTCTAGCGGGGTAAAGCCTCCCCATTTTGGATTGGCATGACCCGAAGCTGAGTAGCTTCTGTGATACTTCGAAGGACAAGTAAGAGTGAGAAAAGTTGCTACATGGTTAAGTTCTTGAGCAAGGTCTTCAAATCCCCTTGCTCTAACCATTAATTCAGCTTTGCGTATCTTCGGATCAGAGACACCCTTTTGTGCTAATTCAAGCAATGAAAAGCGTTGCCCTAGCTCATTAACAGCAAAGGTATTTTCTAAATAAGCGTTCTGATAGGCTCTTTGGTTCCTTCTAGCGATTAATGTCGGATAGGAGCAATACAGGCTTGTTTTCTTATTGATTTGGTTAAGATGGTGCAGAACAATTTCTATATTACGTCTTAACGCCTTTCTGAGCTTTCTAAGCCACCATTTAGGGTCACTATAACGGGCTAGCTCACCGGAATATGAGTACAAACCTGCGTTAGCAGGAAGTCCTTGTTGTTTGACTAGCTGACGAATATAAACAAGGGAAACGGATTCACTCAAATGTTGGCGTCGTAATGCAAGCGTCGAAGCCGCTAAGCGTTTCGCTTTGTCCCTTAAGTCCTCTTCAGTAAGGTTGAGTCCCACTTTATCCAACGGGACAGATAAATGATTCGAGAGTGTGTCCGACGTTACTCGCAAATAAGTATTTCGTTCAAACTTGGTTGGCTGACGACAATACTCATTAAGTAAGATCCGCTGAATTTCAAATGAAAACAAAGCTAACCTCTTGGTCACAAAACCTCTGTCATCAGGGTCAACACTCGATAAATCTAACACATTCATACTCGTTCACTCCCTGTCTGAGTCAAGGAGAAAACATCCCAACGAAGGCCGTAAGATTTGTTACTCACATACGTTATTAAACCGGCTTGAAAAAGCTTATCTATAGTCTCTTTAAAGAGGCGAATAGGTAGTCGCTCTTTTGGGAGCACCTCTCCATTCCTCGGGCAATAGTCTGAGCACACTTCAAACGTATGCCCTCTTTTCATCCAAGCCAAAAGGGTCAATTGTTCTTTACTCAAATTAATCATGATAGCCCCCTCTGTGAGAGAGTTGTTCGCATTTACTGTGGCTCTCTAGCCACTGGTCTAAATCTTCTTTTAGATAGCGTATCGCTCGCCCTATTTTAATAAAAGGTGGGGCGTCTGTTCGATTCTTTCGATGTCCTTCCATTCTTGATTGGCGTAAAAACGAACGACTCATACCAATGTAAGTCGCAGTCTCTTGTTCGGTGTAGGCACGTTTTTGGGTTAATTCTGAATTCATCTCTTTATTCCTCTTAGTCGATTCGAGTTCATCTAAGCAGAAATAAATTCGCAGTGTTAGAGGGTTGTACCTATTAGGTTTAGAGTTATACCTATTAGGTTAAACGATGAAAAAACGCCCTCTCAAGGGGAGTAATTTCTCGGTTAAGTACGATATAAATAAAATCAATGGGTTAATACAATCTTAACCGAAAGTAACCGTTACCAAATAACGCGGTACAAAAACCGTCAAAGCCCCGTGTTTATTGGTTTCATTCGGTTACCTAACCGAAAATAACAACATGTGAAAATATCCAGATAGAAACAAGACGAATATACGGCTGTTAGCCAATCAAATTGACCGCATTGGCTTGGTGCTCAGGAGCTAAATGCGCATACCTAAGGGTCATCTTTAAATCAGCATGGCCAAGTAGCTCACGAACGATGTTTAAATCCACTGCCGCCATAACAAGTTTACTGGCAAAATGGTGGCGCAAATCATGAAAGCGAAAATGTTGTATACCTGCTTCTTTTAATAATTGCTCCCACTGATATTGATAGGTTTCCAAAGGCCTATTATTGACAACAAAAACAAATTCCGTAGTTGGATTCTGCTCTCGCCAAACGTTGAGCATGTCAAAAACTGTATTATTCAGAGGGATCGTTCGTTTGTTTTTGGACTTCGCATTTTCAGAACGTACCGTTAGATAACGATCCTCCATATTGACGTGCTCCCAACATAAAGAAAGTAATTCACCTTTCCTCATACCAGTATTCATCGCCATTAAAACCAGTGGCTCTAGGTAATCGATATAACGTACAGAAAACTGTGTCGACGCCCTTTCTCCGAAGCGCTTTTTGATATCATTTTTCAGACGCTCACTACGATGATGTAGAGTGTCCAATAGTGACTTTTCTTCTTGATAGGAAAGGTAACGAACTCTCTTATTATCTTCCCTAGTAATTTTTACATTATTCAGATTATGTGAATCAATAAAATTCCATTCAACTGCACGGTTGAAAACCGCTCTCAGGCGATTATAGGCATACGAAACCGTTGCTGGAGCACGACCTAAGTTCCTGCGTTCAGTAACCCATTGTTGAATATCCCATGCAGTGATCTCTGCTAAGGGTTTATTCGCCAGATGTTTAAAATTGTTTGTTATACACATGAACGACTGCTTAGCCGTCTTAGGGTTCATAGCTATTAGGTAGGACTCATAATGTTCATCGAGAAATTTTTTTAGTGTTAGGCTACTTCTTTGCTCTTGCCTTTTAGCTTCATATCGGGCCTCTTGCACATCTTCACCACTTGCAACTAAACCCGCTTTCTCTTTAGCTAAGTCTCTTGCTTGCGCAGGAGTTAAAGCATTAGCAGAACCAAGGAGATAATTTCGCTGCTTCCCGTTGAGACGGAAGTACAGATAATACTTAATCGTACCTAAAGGAGAGATCCGAGCATGAAAGCCACTGATTTCAGTATCATTCAATCGCTTCTGTTCAACCTTGAGGTTCTTAATTGAATTAGCTGTGATTTTCTGCTTAATCGCCATAACACTCTTCCTTTGTGTAGCGGATATGTAGCAGAATAATTGTATATCGATAGACTAAAGCGAACGAGTATGAACAAACATAATTAATCTAAATTATTGTTATATATGGCATTACCATTCATTGTTGTATACCGCTGTCTACAGAGGAATATTAGTCAATTCCACTGTTAAGGTGTGAGCAAAGCAATACCGATGCCACCGCAACCACCAAACGCAAGGCATAGTAAAAACGCCACGCGTTGAGAATCACTCTAAACAGATTGTTATACCTAAAATTTGGGTGCAAATTTCAGTGCGTAATTTACCATTTGAACATATTCTTCAATGCCTTCCATTAATGGAAGTTTATCGCGACTTCTACTAGCTAGCTCTTCAAGGAGCAACGCATTGAGTTTTACAGAATCTCGCTCCAGATCGACATATTCAATTTCGGGAACGACGCTAGCATAGCCATAAATAACTTGATCGAAAAACGTACCAACCCATTTATCATAAAATGGATCATTCTTCTTTTCGTTAGCAACATATACAGATACTGCCGAAACGACATCGGCGACCTGAACTCCATGATAAACCTTTGAATCAACAAGATTTACCGGTTCACTCAAATTGAATGTAATTGGTACTGTTTTACCACCAATTGATTGAAAATGTTTGTCAGTTCTATTGATCATTGCGTCGAAAACAGACATATCTTCTTTCAACGGTTTTGCGTCATCACAAACTGCTGTTAATTGTTGATGATTCTGTCCCCAATATGCGAGCAAATTGAAAAGTGATGTATCAGTAAGGTCAAGTATCCATTTGTCGAGTCCTGTACCTTCTAATGCGTCAAGTTCATCAGCGACTGACTGTCGGTTAGCTTGCGTAAAAGCAAGGATACTTTGAAAGGGCATGGTTGCTTCTTGCGGAGTACTTATTGTAAAAAAGTCATCCGAAGTGGTCTTGTTGCGCATGAAGTTTTCAAAATCCAGAAACAACTCTTCTGCGACTTTTTCTTTTACAATAAACTCTATATACAAGTAATTAGCTACAAACTTATGGAAATTAAGGTTATAGAACAGCCCATTTTTTTGAGCTAAAGCAGGCTCAAAAATATACTCAAAAAACTTTCCTGCTAATGCCAACTTTTTATTCTGAACAACTGATTTCATCCTACCATCGTAGATTTCAAGCAATTCAGATATTGCTTTCTTACCACGGTTATTTCCCAGTAGCGTCCCGCCTTTCAGTTCACCATTTTGAATTTTGTACTTTTTAATTATGTACTCAACTACTTCTTTTGCTTCTTCATCACTCGATGCTACAGAGCCATACGAGAAGACTTCCTGACGAGCAGACAACAAGTTATTGCCTGTAAATCCAGACTCATCAAAATATATTTTTTGTGCCATAAAGCCTCTTTTAGTTATAACACCTTGTTATGCAACTATTCCACCGCGATCTCTTTACCAAACAGTACTTTTAGGAATTCAACTCCATCTTCATTCAAATAATAATCAGGCACAGAAGAACCATAGGCTGTTGGTATGACAATATTAACGAAACCATATGAAGCTAGTATATGACCAACTTCTTTGGATGTAAGAGCATTTTCTTGCTGTTTAAGTAACTTAAACTGATTTGCATTTAAGCCATTTATTGAGGTCGAAAATTGCATAAACTGCTCATAGTCCAAACATCCGATGACATATTTAGAAAAAACCTTCCCTAACATTTCTGGTTTATCAATATCATCAGAAGCATTGATAAGCAGAACCAAATTGTCATTTACTTTAGATTTGTACGTATAGTCACTTTCTAATTTAATGAAAAACATGTCTCTTTCATCTTCAGGAACTTGATTCAAAGCGAATACAAACTTTTGCAGTTTTTTAACCAACATGTAGTCACTAATACTTAGTCCAAAATCTTTCAGCTTAATCAAAGTTCCTAAAATGGGAATATCCTTTAGTAGCCCATCATCGAATTGAGAATCTAGAAGTGTTTCTCCTAGATCTACAAGCGCATCTGAAGCATCCTGCCGATTCAGCGTATTTACTAAGCCATTTTTCATAATTTACTCCAGTTGCGTAACGCTTATTAGACTGAATTTTTCCGTGTTTACATTCCATTTATGATGCTGGCATACATTATTAAACTCAATTAGCATCAAACTGTTATGTGAATCGAAAGAGGGTTTCGGGATAGAACTACGGAAAGTTTCCGCATTAGCGCCCAAAGTACGGATTAGATTAATTAGGTCTACTGCAATGCTCGCCAGACGGTAAGTTTATTAGGGCTAACAAAGTTTGGGGCAGAAGCGTTTTAGAGTAGTCGCACTAAGGCGCTCTTGTTCCATTTAGATTTGCTTATGCTCTTATTTCCCAACAGGTCAGTAGTATTGCAATAACAAATTACTACAAGATATTTCAGGCTTAACTCAAACAAATCTTATTATGTTAGGCTTTCAACTAAGCCTCTTAGAAGAATCATTGCCAGAAGTACATTATTGTTAAAAAACTCTTTTTAATCAGTGCACTAACCTTATTCTCAGCCTCATCTCAAACAGAGAAAATCCCTTACCTAGAGTGCGGAATAGAAAAGTCAACTTACATGACGCATGATGATAAAGTTATTGAAGTCCCGCCATTAGTATTCAGAGTTAAGCACGGTAATGATGAACCAACCGTTATGCTGCAAACTTAGTGGTTAGCTAAACTCCAGCATGCATGGGTTCATACTGTAGCCATAGATGGTAAAAGGCTAGAAAATGAGCACATGGGATTGACGTCGACGGTTACTCTTCCATGGAGGTACGAAATGAAGCCAGACCGTATTGTCCTGTATAGTGAATACGGTTACGAGTACACGGGAAACTACTTTACTAAAGCTATCAGACAAATGGTGATCGAACGTACGAGCGGTAATATTGTAATTTTTGACGATAAGGGTGGTGTAAATACTGAAGGCAGATGTGAAACAGTAAAAGTGAAGTTCTAAATCTGTGCCCACGTTTTGTAAGTGACCTTCCACATTTGAAGCAGGAAAGCTGTTAGCTATGGACATCTCGCTTCTGTCCCAAACAGTGGCATAAGTCTAGACTGTGGGGCGATACAAATAACCTCACCCTATAAGTACTAAAGAGTTGTCGTCGACTTTCCCGTATACCCATTAAAAAACCAGCTCAACATCCTACCGTCATCCTGACTCTCTGGGGTTTTACCATTGGGTTTTCCAAACGTTGACTCTAGCACTCCACTCGCAGCAGTGTTAATTCGGCAACGAATGACATCTAGACTGTGATGTATGAATACCGAGTCTCCTCGAATGGATGTAGAATAACGGACGTACATTTTCCTTTCCGATGAAATGTACCCGGATTTTTCCAATCTACTTGCTAGCAAATCTGCCTGTAATTTTGTTAAAGATAAAGAATTCATGATTATTGATTCGGTTAAAAACTCATGGGACAGTGTATCCATATGGAGACATTTAGCCTAATAGCTTATGTGATTATAAATGACGGTCTATAGAGGAAACTAATAAATGTTTGAGAGAATTGAAGATCTGACGTTTGTTAACTGGAAAGATTTTGGTGTGATTGTCGAAGAAAGTGCCAATGACACTGCTTTCACAACGATCAAAGATTACGCACAAACGATAGGTTTTATACTAGGCACCCGCGCTACTCGAGCCTCACAAGAATTGATGTCTTTAACGAAAATGTTCCCGTTTTCGGTTGTTAAAGGCAATCCCAATCAATATCCATATAGAGTCCTCGAAGCGATTTTTTTCACTGTTATCGTTACAGCAGAAGAACGAGATATCATCCTAGCGGCAACAGCTGAAAACGCGACCCAAAAAGCCAAAGAGAGAGCCTATAACGTTTTAGAACCTCTCTTAATTGAGCCACCTAAGTTTCTTTTAAACTAAGACGCTTTTGTCCCAGATCGATTCGTGTAACCAGATGAAAATAATTACAAAAATGATCACTATTGCCCCGTAGAAGTTACTAGCTTTTTTCAAATGTCCTCTTGCAAATGATTGCGAGAAAGATGGAGATATTTGAATGAGCGATGCACCAGAAGATAGTGATAATTTAAGTCTGCGGAAAGTGAGATAGAATGATTAGCGCGTGCCAATCCATTCAATTCTACATATGAGATTATTATGAAAAACTCTAAAATCAAAGCTATTATTGCTCTTTTGTTCTGCGTTGGTGCCACAAAGATCTATGCTAGTGAAGAATGGGGATATATAGCAAATGACCATTATGAATGTGAAAATGATCACATGGCGATTAATACATCAAAGGGTTGGTTATTAGCTGAGGCCTACCCTCCATACTCTGGCTTGAATTCAGGCTCTTACATCAAAGGCAATCTGCGTCAATATGGATTTCAAGACGTTTTAGTGTTTAAAAATGAACATGACTCGTCTCCTTCAAGCGCAAGGATCTATATTGATAATTACTGGATGAGTGATGAAGATGCTGGGCGATATTGCTACTCCGGTGAGGACCTGTAGGTTACTTCAAAACTATCTTGACTACTTCTATCCGGCTTGAATCGTATGCTTGGAAAGCCTTCACTCTGCTGTTCTCAAACTTGCTTTTGTCCCGAAGCGAATCATCACGGGCGCACCACCTTGAGGCTTGCCTTGAAATTAACGATACAGAGACTTGGTCGACTCTCTGACGATTAAATCAATGGGTGGCAATCGAGCTTCATGCCGTTCGCCAGATAACAAGTTCAAGATCGACTGAGCACACACTTCGCCAATCTCTTCAATCGGCTGCCTTAAGGTGGTTAACGCTGGCGTAAAATACTTCGACGTTGGCAAGTCATCAAACCCAATCACAGACACATCTTCTGGCACTTTATAACCGTGGTCAGACAGCGCCTTAATCGCACCGTAAGCCGTTTGGTCATTAGCAGCAAACAAGGCGGAGAAGTGAACCTTAGATTCAATCAACTCTACCGTTTTCTCGTAGCCTGACTCACTACTGAAATCACCCTGTTTAACGAGTTTTGGCATCACTTTAATACCCGCCTCTTGAAGTGCTTTCTTATAGCCTTCAAAGCGATTTCCCGAATCAGGTTGAGTTGAAAGCCCCTTAATATGAGCAATATTCACATGCCCTTGTTGCAGTAAATGTAAGGTTGCCATGTAGCCGCCCAACACGTTATCAATGTTGATGGAGCGGACATTATTCTCAACAAAATCGTAGCCAACCATCACGATAGGAATGTCTTGTGCATACTTGGCAATCTCTTCCTGAGTAATGCTTCCTGTCACGATGATCATGCCATCCACGTTACTTTTTGCGAGATACTCCAACGCGTGCATTTCTAACTTTTTCTGCCAATGCCCTGTCGCGATCACTAACGAATAGCCTTGAGCGATCAGTGTTTTCTCCATGTCATTGAGAATACGACTGGTATAAGGGCTGTCAGGGTGTTGCACCAAGACACCAATGGTGAGTGAACGTCGGTTGGTGTTTTCTTGCATTTGAAAATTAGGTTTGTAGCCAGTGTCTTTAATCGCTTGCTCAATATTTTGGCTTTTATCGTCAGACACATAAGTGGTTCGATTAAGGAAGCGAGACACAGTGCTGGGAGAAACACCAGCCAGTCTTGCTACATCGTATACTGTTGTTTTTTTTGTTTTAGTGCGCATCTCGAATCCCTAATCAAGTGACATTCGGGGAGCTTTAAGCTCCCCATCAGTTTCTACCTGCATACCACTGCTTTCGTTAAAACTCGTGTCATTAAGTTAATACATGTAAGCGAAGATCATCCCCGGTCTGAAGTAACGACCAGCCGTATATTTCAAGCCAGTACTCAGTAACCATTTGTGTAAGCCTGCCAGCTTTTCTAACGGAATTTCACCGCTCACCATTTTAACAAAATTATCAGTATCTTTCGTCAAGGTTGGATTAATCCGACCGTCAGACAGCACACAGTTTTGACATTTAAGTACACTTAGCCAGTTTTTCGCATCATTTTGCGTCAATTTAAATGCTTCTATAAGATCTGCCTCATTGACAGACACAGAGCAATTGAACCCTTCTGGCGCTGCAAATGGAATTTTTGAATAGTCATAGAGTGCGGTATACACGGTATCCATCAATGTTTCTGCTTGCTGGTTTTTACCTGCCAGACTCAACGCCGTTGCGACACTAAACTGCACACCAATCCACACATCTTGAGCCTGAAATGCCTCATGCGGCGAACCATCGGCCAACGTCATATTCGCAACCCCAAGCTTAGGGCTGTTAATTTCGAAGTTATGCTTATAAACATAGTCTAGTGCGCGTTGGATGTTCTCTTGCGGGAAAATACCTTCTAAACCGATGAGCTTTAGGTAGCTGTCAGCCAACAAGGCATCGCCAAAGCTGTTGTCGGAATCTGGCACTAAATCTAAGTATTCTTGAGTAAAGGCTTGTGGCGCCGTCTCACTCAGCAAGCGTTTCTTAGAGACTCTTTGAGATACCTTACTGATGCTGATGGAAGTATCCGTTTCATTGAGATAGGTATTGAGCGTGTTCTTGTCAGCAATCGCATCACCAGTCAATGAAAGTCCTAAGGTTTCCAGAGCTTGATAGCCTTCACCTGTTAAATGCTTGGCTTGAACTGGCGTCACGAAGAAGTGGTAGTAACCCTCTTTGTCATCCCACAAGCTTTGCTCAACGGTTGCCAACGCCTTTTTAGAACGCGTTAAGTAACCGCTAGCTCGCTCGCTTTCACCCATCAATTGAGCAAGTTCGCTCGCGGCTTGCAAGCCAGCAACCCACAGGCTCGCACAATAAATAGAGATGCCGTGAGAAGCTAGGTTATCAAAGGTATCGTCTGTTCCACGGGTTAGCGGCAAATCATCGCCTTCAGCGATCAAGTTCGATAAGAAATCGATGCTCTCTGTTACGGCCTGCCAGCACTCTTTAACCACAGAAATATCTTGTGTGTTTTGATAGTGGCGGTACACCATCAGAATGTATTTCGGTGCTAAGTCCTTCCACTCTTTCACGTTGTGCCAGCTGTACGCGTCAGGCTGGATGTCGAATGGGCTGCCCAAGTCGTGGATTACCGCGCCTCGAATGGCACGTACGCCTTGGTACTTGTCATCAATCAATTCTGCATTAGGCGTCGCTTCGTATTCCCAGTATCGGCGCTCGGTAAAGTCTTCCGCCAAAATGGCTTTCGAGAACGCTTTCATCACGCAGCCATCAAGCTCAGGCAGCAAATAAAGCAGCGAAAATGAGCCGTAGAAGTACACATCCAGAGAGTTAAAGAATGGGTAGTCGACACACTCTTTTACTAAGAACTTATCTTCTTTGTCCCATACCGTTGATTCCGCTAAGAACGACAATGAGTTCATCGCCATCGTCGCATAGCGAAGTGCCGATTCAGGCTGCGAGATCTTGTTTTGAGCTTGCTCTAAGAAAGTTGTTTGTTGTGCGACGATCTGCTGCTCAATGGCTTCGAGCTTTGGCAACATGTCTTCTAACATAGGTAATGCAGGCTTTACTTGCGGGTAAAATTGCGTGTAAGCCTTATCTGAGTGCCAACCATTAAGCATGACTTTGCTGTGAGCCATCACCTGTGCAAAACGCAGGTCAACAGACTCACCCGCTTCTAATTCAACCTGAACAACAACCAATGCGCTCAATGCTTCACGCCCCGTATAAATTCCTGTTTGGAATTCAGCGTTGGTACGGCCTGTTTTCAGTGCGAACTCTGTTTGCTGAGCAGTCTTAGAGGTATAAAGCGTTGGTTTGACAGAAATCGAAACCTTACCAGATTCAGTCAAATGGTTATCCGCTTGAACACCAAACACCACTTCGCCTTCAATATCGCTTTGATAAGGCGATTGGCTAGACAATTGAACACCCGTAAAACTGTGACTTTCGCCTTTTAAGTTAACCACTTCATGCTGCTGAGCAATCGGATTTTGAGACAAGGTACATGCCGAATCCTGAATGCCATCACGGCCTTTTTGGTAGGTAGAGCCAATCAAGTTTTGTAGCGGCTGAGCAAGCGTAATCACGCGTGGTTGCGATGAATTATTGGTTAATTCGAAGTGATTCCAATGCATCGGTAAAGAGCAAAGGCGTTTGTTCTCTTTAACGATCGGAGAGACTACCTTACGCTTTATATTAATATCTTCGAAGCTACTGTATTTATATTCAGCCAGTGGATATAAAGCTTGGCATTCTATATCCCTGCCATTAACACTATCTATATCACTGCCATTGATACTATCCATATCATTATTATTACCCGCAGTGAGTGATAATAATCTCGTTGTATCATTTATTAATAAACCATTAAAGAAATCTAAGGCTACATATAATTGACAAATAGTTGAAGATGAATCTTCTTCAATCAACAATTGAGTCTTATTTGAAAATTCAACGTTCCATTTTGTAAAGTTAGTTTTATTTTCTTGGTAGAAGCGACCATTTTTTAATGCTGTTTGAATGAGACTAATCGCATTCGACATTTCTCTACTTTCAATCTTTTTTCCATCGAACAAAGCAGGATAGAAGTTCAGGTGAACGCTTAGCTCTTGTTCATTAAAAACTTGCAGCGTGTCGATGGTTGGCACATTCATCACTGACGCATAAAAATCATTAAAATTAATAACTTGCTCTGAACAATCGACAAATATTCCCGGAATAAAGCTGAAATTTGGTGTTTTTCCGTTTGGCGTCAGTGTAAATGTGTTACCAATTCCGCCCACCGCCATACCGGTATTTTCTGGTGTGGTAGAAATTGGCGTGTACCAAGGTTGAATAAATTCAACTGCATCACCTTTTTTACATAAGTGTTCCGAATTTCCTGAGTAGCTCGTATATGGAATTTTATTATTCATTTTAAAACCGCCATTGAATATTTTTTTCTTCTTGTTAATATCTTTTTAAAATGGAGACATCAACATGTTTAAAATTATAAATGAAAAATTTGGAAATATTGACTCTGTCACATTAATAAACCACCAACATGGTATAGAACTTCAAATAATCAATGGATTTGGTGCTGTTATTAATAAGTATATCGTAAATAACAGTCCATTCTCTTTTATTTGTGGTTATCAGAATTATGATGAACTGATCAACCAACATCCGTTCTTTTCCCGCAGTGCTAAATTATTCCCTTTTCCAAACCGTTTAAACTTAGGTCGTTACAGTTTCGATAACCAAAACCATCAACTCCCAGCTAACTTTCCATGGTCTGATCACGCCGTACACGGCCTGCTCTACAACCAACCTTTTTCAATCACAAACAGCGTAACCACTGAAGAATCCGCCAGTGTGACGTTGCAGTATCAAACGTCATCTTTGCATCCTGCTTTCCCGTTTGCGTTCAACCTTGAAGTCACCTTCACTATCGATACCACGGGTAAACTCACTTCCTCAACGACCGTCTCTAATTTGGGTGATTCCGCCTTCCCATTCGGAGATGCTTGGCACCCTTATTTTTCACTCGGTACTGAGCTAGCACAATGTGGACTCGCTATGTCGCCTTGCTCTGAGGTCATACACGAAAACGACCTACCCAATGGTGAAAAACACGCTTTTGACCGTTTGTCTTTGGACGATTCACTCACCAATCAAAGCTTAAATCACTGCTTTGAATTTGATTCCAAGACAACCAACCAACTTGCGTTTACGCGCTCAGATTCGTCTGCCGCAATTCGCTACCAACAAGATGAAAGCTACCCATTCGTTCAGCTTTACACGCCAACGAGCGAGCAAAGTATTGCAATAGAACCAATGACTTGCCCAGCCGACGCATTCAATAACCAGATTGGCTTATTGACGCTTAGCCCGAACCAATCTCAAACCTTTACTTGGCAATGCCAAGCCACCTATCAGCCAACATAAAGAAAGCAAAGTAAAGCAACTGCTGTATGCGAAATCAGCCCCCAGAGAACGCATTGCTAACGAAACAACTGCAACGAAAGAAGCAATAAAGGGCGCATAAAGCGCCCTTCTCTTTGTTAACCTAAAATCACCTCGATGGTGTGCTCACCAGAGGTAAACACTGGCGCTTTATTACCTGAAATCAGGTCACCATTTACCTTCATTTCAACCACCCCCTTACACACGTTATTCGGGTTAGTGACATGAATATGATATGTCGCACCACGGAACTGACGGCGGACTTTGAATTCTGGCCATTCTGCCGGAATACAAGGGTCCACCAGCAAGCCATCCACTTCAGGGCGAACACCCAGAATCCACTGCGTACCCGCCACGTAAGTCCAAGATGAAGTACCAGAAAGCCACGCATTACGTCCTAAACCGAACTGTTTGTGCTCGTCACCCAGAATGTTTTGTGGGTAGCAGTAAGGTTCAGATTCAAAGGTATCGATGTCATCATTTTTGGAAGCTGGGTTGATTTGACGGTAGTACTCGTAAGCACGCTCACCGTTGCCCATTTTCGCTTCTGCGATCATCACCCATGGGTTTGAATGCAAGAAGATACCGCCGTTCTCTTTCGCACCTGGTGGGTAAGTCGATACACCACCTAGCTGAGGATCAAAGCCGTTGTAACCCGGTGTTGAAAGCTTGATGCCATTGGTAGTGTTTAGTTTGTTGTAAACCGAATCTAGCGCTTGCGTTGCACGTTCTTGAGTCGCGAAGCCAGAAATTACGGGCCAGCTTTGACCATTGGTGTAGATCTGCCCTTGCTCATTTTTATGAGAACCGATCGGCAAGCCTTGCTCATCAAAATAACGAACAAACCATTCGCCATCCCAGCCGCATTCATTGACGGTGCTCTGCATCTGTTGATACTGATCTTTAAACTTAGCCGTCAGTTGCGCTTCACCACGCAACTCACACAAGTCCAACATGTCGAGCAGTGCTTTGCCGTACATGTTAGCCACCATCATCGACTCAGCACCCGTTGGTAGGTTCACCGTGTCATTCCAGTCAGCAAAACCTAATAGCGGTAGACCGTGCTCACCGGTATTGGTGTAAGTAAACTCAATCGCGCGGCACAGGTGGTTCCAAACCGTTCCCGTTTCGACTGGGTTGCCCGCTTTGTCTTTTTGATAGAACGGAATATCTTTATTCAAGAAGTCTGCATTGCCCGTTTCTTTCACATATTGCGTCACCGCGTAGATGATCCACAGGTGATCATCACCGTAGTAATCAGGGCGATCTTCTTCTTCTCGCGAGTCACCCGCGTTCGCTTCCATGGTTGATGGGAAGAACTGGTGCATCGCAGAACCGTTGGTGTTTTGCACAGATAACAGACGCTCAATGAACTCACGCGCTTCTTCTGGCATGTGAGTAATTACGCCTAACGTATCTTGCGAAGAATCACGGAAACCGATGCCACGAGCCCCATAACCAAGCTGGTACAGAGACAAGTAACGAGACCAGTTTTTGGTTGTGTGGCACTGACGTGGGTTATGTACGTTCAACATTGAGTTCATTGCAGGATCTGGCGTTTCAACCTGAACCGCTTGTAGGTAACCATCCCAATGTTCAGCCAGTTCAGCGAAAGCAGAATCGACCACTTGATGGTCACGATATTTAGCCAGCAGAGGAAGTGCGGCTTCTAGGCTCTGTTCTTGCGCGATTTGTACAATCGTACGTTCTGTCTGCTCTGGAGATAGCCAACCCAGACGCAGGTTCAGTGCGCCAATGTTGTCGCCACGCAAACACTCGGTGTTGCCTAATTCATCATTGTTTAGTGCTTGTGGTGCTGCCCATGTACCGTAGCCCAAATTCCCTAGGAACGATTGGCGATCACCATCAAAAGACGTCGCAGGGCGATCCGCTGTCATCAGGTTCACCGCGTAGTCACGCTTCATAAAAGCATACTGCTCAAGCACGGTGTGACCCGATTCTTGTTGGTGTGCTTTTAGCGTCATGGTTTGTGGAACCCAATCGGCATTCAGTAGTTGCTTAAGTGCATCGAAGTGCGTGAATTCGTAAACAGGCACCACATCAACGTGCAGTGCTTTGTCTGAAATGTTGGTGACCTTGATGTCTTGCAACAAGACTTGGTCAGCTTTTGGTACAAAGAAAGTCGCTTCACAACGTACACCAAAGGCTTCTGCAATGATGGTGGTGTATGACAAACCGGTGTGGTTTTCAAACTTATCTAATGGCTTTAAAGTTGGGGTGTAGAAAGGTGAGAATATTTCTACGTTGCCCGCTTCATCACGTACCTTGAGGTACATGGTCGAGCCTTTGAAATCTGAGTTTGGCAGTTGAGCAATGTACTTAGTAATGCGGTTGAGTGCCGGATCGCCCTTACACAGCAATACGCCGCCGTTGCTATCTACAATGCCACCGAAATCTAATGTGCCCACGTAGTTACACCATTTGATCGGCGTACACGGTGTGGTTGCTACGTATTCTTTGCTTTTATCGTCAAAATATCCGAATTTCATCATCACTATCCCTAGCCCCTCCCAAATCAGGAGGAGCCAAAACAATTTGTCGTAAGTTGGTTGGTGTCAGCTCAATGACTGATTTAAATTGATTGGCTAGCTCGCTAGCGAGTTCTCACTCAGAGCATCGAACAAGTGGAAAGCATCCAAATCCAAATAAAGCGTCAGATCTTTTACATCGACTTCAGCCGCTTGGGTTTCAACCATCAACGGTTGACCGCCAATTTCTGTTTTCAGAAGAATGCTTGCGCCCAGTAATTCCTTGTCTTTGATTTTCACAGGGAATGGCAGCACGCGGTCGTGGTCAACTTGCTCGGCACGTAGGTGAATGTCTGTTGGACGAACACCAAAATGCAGCGCTAGGTTCTTAGACGCCAGAGACTTAAAGCGCTCAGGCAGTGGGATCTGAACATCGCCGATTTCAACGAAGTACTCGCCTTCTTTTTCAATCAGTTTTGCTTCCAACATGTTCATTGACGGGTTACCAATGAATTGCGCGACAAACTTGTTAGCAGGACGCTGGAACACCTCGGTTGGTGTACCAACTTGAGCAACATAACCGTCTTTCAAAATCACGATGCGATCCGCCAATGTCATCGCCTCGATCTGATCGTGGGTTACGTAGATCGTTGTGGTTTTTAGTTCACGGTGTAGGTGTTTGATCTCTTCACGCATCACGCCACGCAGTTTGGCATCTAGGTTAGATAACGGCTCATCAAACAAGAAAACTTTCGGTGTGCGAACCATCGCGCGGCCCATTGCTACACGCTGACGCTGACCACCAGAAAGCTCTTTTGGCTTACGGTTCAGTAGCGGGTCAAGCTCTAGCATTTTCGCCGCTTTTAGAACTTCTACGTCGATTTCTGCTTTCGGCATACCTTTCAGTTTTAGTGCAAAGGCGATGTTCTCGTACACCGTCATATGTGGGTACAGAGCGTAGCTTTGGAATACCATCGCTAAGTCACGGTCTTTCGCGTCGACTTTATTCATCAACTTGCCGCCAACCACGATGTCACCAGAACTGATACTTTCAAGGCCAGCAAGCATGCGTAGCGTTGTCGATTTACCACAGCCAGATGGGCCAAGGAAAACCACGAACTCACCGTCTTCAACCGTAAAATCAAACTCTTTGACGACTTCAACATCACCGAATGATTTTTTGATATTCTTAAATTCTACTTTAGCCATTATCTATTCTCCTCAGCGCGCTCTTGAAGCATGTTTCGGTACGCAATTGCGCTCTGTTTCAATGTTCTTTCTTGGGTGGTGTAGTCAACATGGACAATGCCAAAACGCTGGCAGTAGCCGAATGCCCACTCAAAGTTATCCATCAGACTCCAAGCGAAGTAACCGTCGACTTTCACACCCGCTTCAACGGCGTTGTGAACCGCTTCGATATGACCTTGGAAATAACGAACACGTTGCTCATCCATCACTTGTCCATTTACTCGTTCATCGTTGCCCGCTGCACCATTTTCTGTGATGTAGATAGGTGGCATATTTTCGTAACGAGCATCCAGTCTTACCAATAAGTCGGTTAGACCTTGTGGGTTGATCTCCCAGCCGATGTAAGTGTGTTCAGCATCTGTTTGCTTCACCGATTCAATATCGCCGTTCTCATTGAAGCGAGCGACATTGCGTGTGTAGTAGTTGATGCCAATGTAATCGACAGGTGCGCTGATGATGTCTAAATCACCTTCAAGGATCATAGGCATGTTCATCGCTTGGCGTTCAACCACCAACTGTGGGTATTCGCCCTTCAATACTGGGTCGATAAACCAGTGGTAGTTTTCCGCTTCACAGTAGTCGGCTGCACCTTGGTCTTGTGGCGTCAGCGGGTAAGCTGGCGTCGCGTTGAATACCACACCATGCTTAGCATGAGGTGCATTCTTGCGAAGGATCGGCATTGCCAAACCGTGTGCCAACATTAGGTGGTGAGATGCTAGGTAGCCTTCTTTCTCACCTTTGATACCTGGCGCGTGTTCGCCCCAACGGTAACCTAGGAATGCAGAAACAAACGGTTCATTGAGCGTGGTGTACACATCGATGTTGTCACCAAAGTATTTGCTCACCACTTCTGCGTATTCTGCGAATTTATAAGACGTTTCGCGGTTTAGCCAGCCGCCTTTATCTTCAAGGTATTGCGGAAGATCCCAGTGATACAGCGTCACATATACCTTCATGCCACGAGCATGACACTCATCGATGATCTGACCGTAAAACTCTAGACCTTGCTGGTTGACGACACCGTCTTGCGGAAGGATGCGCGGCCATGCAATAGAGAGACGGTAAGCATCAACGCCTAAACCTTGAATCATCTCAATATCTTGTTGCCATAAGTGGTAGTGGTCACACGCCACATCACCATTGTCGCCGTTATCGACCTTGCCCGGCTTCTTGCAAAAAGTGTCCCAGATAGACGGTGTACGACCGCCCTCTTCAACGCCGCCTTCAATTTGGTATGAAGATGTCGCGACACCGAATACAAATTCCTTACTGCGTAACTTTGAATCACTTGGAAGTTGATATTTATTCATTGTTATAACCCTTAAACCTAACCTTTGACTGCGCCGGACGTTAAACCACTGATCATCTGTTTCGATGCGAACAAGTAAGTAATCACGAGCGGTAAAATAGAAATTGTGGTACCTAGCATTACCGCGCCCCATGGCGTATTCGGAATACCTTGAACACTTCGAAGTGCTTGCGTAATGACATAGTTATCTGGGTTGTTTAGCACCACGAGAGGCTGCATAAACATGTTCCAGAAGAAAACGAACTGAACGATAGCCAATGTTGCGAGTGCAGGCTTCATTAGTGGCAGTACCACGCTCCAGTACGTTCTGAACTCACCAGCGCCATCCAGTTTCGCCGCTTCAAGTAGCTCTTTTGGAATCGATGCAATCACGTGCTGACGCATCAAAAAGATGCCAAATGGTGTCGTAGTGAACGGTAGCCATACCGCCATGTGGTTATCCAACAAGCCTAAGAATTTCACGATCATGAAGTAAGGGATCAAGCTAAGCACAGGCGGAATCGCCATTGAGCCAACCAGCATGCCGAACAACACGTTCTTACCGCGGAACTTAAACACAGCAAACGCGTAGCCACCCATGCTACAAAACAGCAGCGAGATGGTGGTACCTAAGAAAGCCACGTAAATCGAGTTAAACATCGCTTTCCAAAACGGCATGATTTCAAGCAATTTGGCGTAGTTAATCGCCAGGCTATCGCCAATCGCAAAGCTAATGCCCGTGCCGAAAATTTCAGAACGGTCACGCGTTGATAGCAGTGCCGACCATACAAATGGAAAGACTGTAATTAGCGCTGAAACAACCAGTAAGATACCTAGCATGACCATCAAGATCTTAGTCAGAATGAACATGCTGCGCTCGCTTGGTATCAGTCCACTTAGTGGTGAGGTATTTGTCTTAATTGATGTCGACATCTTAATGTTCCCCTAAGCCTTTCTTACCGAAGAGTAAAAATTGAACCAATGTACAAGTCGCGATGAGTGCAAACAGTAACCACGAGATAGCAGATGCTGTACCCATTTCTAGCCATTCCCAACCCACTTTGTAGAGGTACATCGAGATAGTTAAACCAGATTGGCCAGTACCACCTGTACCACGCGTTAGGACGAACGGTTCTTCAAACATTTGCAGGTTACCGATGATGGTCATCGTGATAGCAAAGAAGATGAATGGACGAATCATTGGTAGTGAAATGTTCCAGAAGCGGCGGAAGGCATTGGCACCATCCATACGCGCAGCTTCTAAGATGTCTTTAGGAATCGTCATTAAACCCGTGGTGTAAAGGACGATGTTAAAACCGGTGTATTTCCAGAAAACCATGATTGCGATAGACGGCTTCACCATAGTGGCATCGTCTAACCAACGGATTGGTTGGAAATCGTTAACCCAAGCGAATGCCCAACCAAACAGCGTGCTATCGGCCAGAGCCATTAGCGTTTGGTTAATAATTCCTGAGTTAGGAGAGTACATATTGAAGAAAATCAGTGACGCTGCGACCGTTGATGTAATGAACGGTAGAAAGTACGCCGATGTTAGCCAGTGACGCATACGGTCACCCATTGAAACCAACATGTAAGCCACTGGAATAGCGACTAAGTGCTGAGCCACGCCTGAAGTGATCGCTAGCCAAAGCGTGTTCTTCAATGAACGCCATAGCCATGGGTCCGTTAAAGCAATGTGATAGTTCTCAAAACCAACGAACTCCATCGCATCCATGCCTCTTACCGGGTTCCACTCGTGGAACGACAGGTAAACAGAGAACAACAGCGGGAAGATCCCAAATACAGAAAAAATGATCAGAAACGGCAGAAGAAATCCATACGGTGTAAGCGCTTTCAAATTTAGACGAGAAAAAAAGCTTTGCTCCGAAGGTTCTATCGTTGTGCTCGCTGTATGATTCATAGTAACGACCTCTTAAAAAAGGAAGCGCGCTATCCGCGCCTCCTCACTTACTCAAAGTAATAACAAATTAAAGATTACGCGTGCGACGCTTGATTAGACGCTCAGCCTCTTTAAGCGCTGTCTCGATGTCTTTACCTTCATCAAGTACTTCCATCAATGCGTTCTCTAAGATGATAGAACGTGCAACGTGGTCGCCTTGTGCTGGAGATACTGGTTTGATGTTTTGTGCCACTTCAGCAAACAGTAGACGGGCTTTTTGTCCGCCTAGGAATTCCATCTCTTCTTGGAAAAGCTCATCGTCATACGTGGTGATGTTCGCTGGGAAAGCAGCAATCGTTTCGAAGTGTTTAAGCTGTACTTCACGATCCGTCGTCATGTATTCAATAAGCGCCCAAGCTTCATCTGGGTTTTCTGATTGAGTTGGAATAGAAAGGAATGAACCACCCCAGCTTCCGTAGATGCCATCAGGTAGGTTTTCTACTGCCCATTTACCTTTAGTTTCAGGAGCAATCCAGTTGTTTAGGTGACCAAGAAGCCAAGCGCCAGAAAGTTGAGTTGCAAATGTGCCGTTGCGGAAGCCTTCGTACCATTCGTTAGACCAAGCCAGAATACGGCCGTCTAAGCCTTTGTCGCGAATCTCTTTTGCTACTTCAAAAGCGTGAACAAAACGCTCTGATGTCACGACTGGGTTGCCATCTTTATCGAAGTACAGACCTTCACCTTCAGGAACCGTCGTAAAGATAATCGCTTGTGCCACGTCGGCTGCCGAAGCGATAAGTTGTACGTTTTGCTCTTTCAGTTTTTCACCAGCAGCGATGTATGAGTCCCAATCTTTGATTGCGTCTTCTACATTAATACCTGCTTTTTCGAACACGTCAGTGCGGTAGTACATAACGCCAGGGCCAAGGTCGACAGGGATGCCGTACATATCGCCATCAGCGCCTTTGCCCTGTGCCCATGCGTATGGTGCGAATCGTTCTTCGTACTTATCTGCACCGTAGTTTTCAGACAAGTTAACTAGGCCGCCAGAACCCACGAATGGACCAATTTTCTCAACGTCCACAACAATCACATCACCCGCACCAGAACCCGTTGCAAGGTTCGTTGTCAGTTTCGTGTGGTGGTCACCGTGGTTGTTCATAAGGTAATCAACTTTGATACCCGTTTCCTTTTCGAAATCAGGCAGTAATACCTTCAGGCTGCTATCGAAATCAGGGAAACCGTCGAAACGAATTTCTTTGTCTGCTGCATTTGCAGCTGTTGTACCTAATCCTAAAGCAACCGCGCATGAAAGCGCTAAGGTCTTAAATTTCATGTTCTATCCTTAATATTTTTATAGGGTAACTGGTAAATCCGATACCGAGTTTCTAGTGACCAACGTCGGCAGCAATTTAAAGTTCACGTCATGTTTTATTTTCTTTAGCTTTTGCAGAGTGAGCTGCACAGCTTCAATGCTCATCTCTTCAATTGGGAAATTAATGGTGGTCAAACTAGGGGTCAGATAGCGCGCGAAGATGGTGTTATCGAAGCCCACCAGTGATACATCTTTCGGAACTGACAGCCCCTCTTGATGCAGCACCTCAAAGGCGCCAAATGCCATGTGATCATTCGAAGCAAATACTGCGGTGAAATGACACTTACGATTCATCAGCTTTTTCATAGCGCTGATGCCCGTCTCTTCAGTAAAGCCCGCTTCCGAGACTAAGGCTTCATCGTATGGCACACCCGCTTCTTCCAAGGCCTTTCGATACCCCTGCAAACGCCCCCTAGCGTCTGCTTTATCTAAAGGCCCGGTAATACACGCGATATCTGTATGTCCCTTTTGCAAAAGATATTGAGTAGCGAGTAGCCCCCCGACTTCGTTATCAATATCAATGCAACTCATCGCCATTTCTGGGATGAAGCGGTTAATTAAAACCACAGGGGTCCCCTGTTCTTCCAATTCAATTAAATAATCATCACTGAGCAATTGAGTATGAAGAATCAAAGCATCAACACGACGCCCCAGCAGAAACTCCACAGACTCGCGCTGCCCTTGTTCGGTGTTCGAACCCGCTGTAACCACAGCGTGGTAACCAAAGCGGCGTAGGTTTTCTTCTATGCAATGCAAAATGCCTGAATAGAAAGAACCGCCAAGTTCTGGAACAACAACGCCAACACTACCGGTACGACTTGACGCCAAAGCTTGAGCGATAGAGTTCGGGCGATAACCCAATTCTTTGATCGCTTTTTCAACCTTTAGCTTTTTGTCATGACTGACTCTGCTAGTGCCATTAATAACTCTAGACACTGTCGCCTGAGACACACCTGCATGTTCTGATACGTGTTTAATTGTCGCCACTCGAACCTCGATACTTCATTAGCTTGTAACCGCTTACAAAACGATTATTAAAGAAAGGCGTCTTGGTTGAAGTGAGTGTCATCACACTAAAGTTGGAGGTGAAAAGGCCAGTTGTGGAAATCATGAAAGCGCTTACAGATTCACTTCACACCATGAAACTGTTTCATGAAATCATGAATCCATCGTGAGTCAGTTTTGTTAAAAGCCTTAGTTCCGTGAAGGGGTTTCAACACACCTATTGGCGTATCAAATACGATGGGTATCGAGTATTTTCCACCATCTAGGCTATTGATATGCAAAGGCTACGACGTGAGTTAGCCATTACAATTACTAGGGATAAAGCAGGGTACGCGAGATAGATTAAAATAATATGAAACGAGGTATTGAAGATGTCATGGAGAGCAGAGGGAGAGGCAATCCAAAATGATACAACAGATATTCAAGACGAAAAAAAGGGCACAAAGAATGTGCCCAAGAATGGAGTTAATTGAAACGTGCCCTAATTAATCTGCCTTTAGGGCTAAAATGGACAGTATTTACTACTTTTAAACACAGGCTCTTTGAAAATATGCCTAATTCAAAGAGCTGCTGTCGCTAGCTTGTGATTACCACCAAGCTTCAAACATCGCACCGAATGACAATGTATCTACATTACCATTGTCTTTTGGAGCGCCTTTTGTCTCTACATCACCCACAGTTGTGTAAAAGCGAAGCATTGGACGACTCCAAGGTAAGCCACCTAGAGAAACGTTTTGAGATAGAGTTACCTTCCACGCGTTCTCTTCGCCGTCGTCATCGTAATCAACCATGCCGTAACCCGCTTCTAACCATGTAGAATGAACGTCATCCCATTGGTACTGTGGACGAACGATACCTGCATACTCAGTGTTATCGCGAGCTAAGTCTGCACCAGAGTTATCTTTATACGACACTAGGTAATCAATGATGAATTTATCCGATGCTGCGTAGTTACCTTCAATGCTTGCGTAAAAAGTTTTATAGTCGCCTTTCAACTCAAATACCGATGAATCTGCACCATCACCGTATTTCACTATTAATCGGTTAGAATCGCCTAAGCCTAACGTCGCACCTACCAAGTAAGCCGTTTCATCACTGACTTTAGTACCTGCAGTCACCACTTTTTCCGTTAAACCTGTATCTTGATCGATTACGTACTCAGTAGAGCTTGCTGTATCCGCTTCATCTGAAGCAAAACCGTAGTTCGCATACAAGTCTAGTTGACCGATACCCGCGTTAATTGAATGAAGTTTAGAAGTAATTGCGTATCGACCATTGTCATTTACGAGGCCGCCTTTCACTTGGCCAACAAAGCCCATATCTAGCTTAGCGCCACCGAAATCTAGGTTGTTAAAGCCAGCGCCTTGACCATCGTGTGTCATCCAGAAGTAATCATTCAAACCTTGTTGGGGACGTTGGTGGAAGTCGCGACCAGCCCACATGTAAAGTTCTGGTTGGCTTTCAAATACATTAGTTACACCAGCGTACATTTTTTTCATACTTAGGCCGCCATCGTCAGCCCAAGCGTCTGCTTCCCAGTGGTCTGCCATGAATACGACGTCCCAAATCGCACCATTGTCAGCTTCGAAAAGCTTAGCTAGCTGAACCTCACCACCATTAGCTTCGTTACCTAAACGACCGACAGAACGACCTGTTGTACCGATGTCTACGTAACGCTCATCACCGCTCTTGTAGTGAGCGCCGTAACGAGCATAACCAGAGAAGACGATGCCATCTGGCACCTTAGTTTCTGCAGTTAAAACCGCGGGTTGTTGATCGTTAACATAATCAATATCAACAACCTTAGATTCTAACTCTTGAATTCGTTTTTCTAGTGCTTCGATATTAGTATCAGCAGCAAAAGAAGAGAGTGAAGCAAGCGAAGCCGCCACTGCGACCGTTATTGGCAAAAGCTTAAATTTTTGCATTGTATTTCCCTATTATTTTTTTGAGTTTTCATCGAACAGGGAAATATTAAGCAATGAAAGCGTTGAAAAGTTGGTCGCTGTTCACACTGATAAATCAGCTTAAATGCCATGAAACTTTTAGAAAATCCATGACTAAAACTACTGACTTTAGATCAACAGGTTATAGTGAAAAATGCGTAAAATATCAGCTTGAAATCGCTTTCATTTCATCAGTAATGGTGGCGGCTATCACGGAAAAGGGTGTCGAAAAGCAAAGAAAACGAGGTGTGAATTTGATTGGTTTTCATATATATGAAAAGCCTCAAAATCTAAGGCAGATTTTGAGGCTTTTTGGTCTGAGTTAAATACCCAGTTATCTAAAATCAAGTATTCGCTAAAGTGAATCTAGGGACTCAATTCCCATATTGAACAGGGTAAATGCGTAGATATCAGCAGTGAGGTCGATAGCTTTACTCAGCGGCATACCTGCCCCATGCCCTGCATTGACGTCAATACGGATCATCACGGGCGCTCCGCCTTCATGCTTATCTTGCAGCTCTGAGATGAATTTATAAGAGTGAGCCGGTACCACACGATCATCGTGATCAGCTGTAGTAACCAATGTTGCTGGGTAATCGACGCCTCGTACAACGTTATGAACCGGGGAGTAACCCAGCAGGTATTCAAACATCTCTCTATTCTGCGCTGACGTGCCGTAGTCGTACGCCCAGCCTTCGCCAGACGTGAAGGTGTGGTAACGCAACATGTCCAACACCCCAACCGCAGGCAAAGCCACTTGGAACAGCTCAGGCCTTTGTGTCATGCAAGCGCCAACCAACAAGCCTCCGTTAGAACCGCCGCGGATCGCTAACTTATCATTGCAGGTATAGTTTTCTTCAATTAAGAACTCGGCAGCAGCAATGAAGTCATCAAATACATTCTGTTTTTGTTGTTGTGTACCCGCTTTGTGCCACGCCTTACCGTATTCGCCACCACCACGTAAGTTCGGCACTGCATACACACCACCCAGTTCCAGCCAACTGCCCACCGTTCCCGAGAAGGAAGGGGTTAGGCTAACGTTAAAGCCACCATAGGCGTACAACATGGTTGGAGTATTACCATCTAACACTAATCCCTTCTTATAAGAGATAAGCATCGGAACCTGAGTGCCATCTTTTGAGGTATAGAAAATCTGTTTAGATTCGAACTTGTCCGACTCAAACGGAGACTCAGAGCGTTGGTAGATTTCAGAGCTTCCAGATTCAACATCAAAAGAGAAAATCGTTGGCGGCGTTACATAGTTGGTAAAGGTGTAATAAAGCTGAGTTTGCTCGTTTTTTCCACCTAAGCCACTGGCCGTTCCCAGCCCAGGCAAATGAATGTCACGAACTCGATTACCTTGGTAATCCAACTGCTCAATCTTAGACACCACATCGACCATGTAGTGGGCAAACAAGTAGCCACCGCCCGTGCTGATATCCAATGGCTGTGGCTTTTCAGGGATGATTTCGAGCCATTTCCCATCGCGAGTATCAAAGCTCACCACCTTGCCGTTTGGCGCATCGAGGTTGGTGTATAAGATGAAGACTTCGTCTTGGTTATCAATGAGGTAAGTATCGCTATCCACATGATCAATCAACGTATTCAGCTGTTGTACTGGTGAATTTAAATCGATATAGAACAGTCTGTTACCCGATGTCGACTCTCGCCCTAGAATAATCAAGTAACGGTCGTCTTCGGTGGTGTAACCCGACACATAGCGGTGCTGCTCGGTGTTGTTCTCACCAAAAATCACTTTGTCGCTAGCTTGCTCGGTACCCAACTCATGGAAGTAAAGTTTGTGCTGTTCGGTACGTGCAGAAAGCTGGCTACCGTCTGGCTTATCGTAACTAGAGTAATAAAAGCCACGATTATCCAACCAAGAAATGCCGGTAAATTTAGCGTCGGTGATTTCGGCTTCAAGCTGCTGTTTAGTCTCAGTATCAATCACAAAGATCTTACGCCAGTCGCTTCCGCCCTCGGAAATACTGTACGCTACTAAACTGTAGTCTTTAGAAAACGACACCGAACCCAGTGATGTGGTGCCATCTTCCGAGAAGGTATTCGGATCTAGGAACACTTCAACCTGCAGACCTTCTTTTTGACGATAAAGAATGCTGTGATTCTGCAGTCCATCATTCTTATAGAAATAGGTGTAATCACCTCGCACAAACGGCTGTGAGCTCTTTTTGTAGTCTTGCGCTTTCGCTAATCGCTCTCGCAGTTCTGCGCGATACGGGATTTGAGCAAGGTAATCGAATGTGACTTCATTTTGGCTCGCCACCCACTGCGCGGTTTCGTCACTTCTGTCGTCTTCTAACCAGCGATATGGGTCTTCGATTATTTGACCAAAATAGTCATCGCTGACGATCTGTTTATTGGTGATTGGATATTGATACTCTTTTAAATAGCTCATCGTGATCCTTATTAAAAATAATGTGAAATCGTCAGGTAACGCGTTCTGATGTGTTCAATCAATAACTTAATCTTGTTCGGTGGCTGGCGAGTAAACGGGTACACCGCATAAATACCCAGCTTTTTACCGACTAAGTCAGGGAAGATGTCCACCAGCTGGCCGTTTCGAATATCGTGATACACCAGACAACGTGGCACGTACGCCACACCATGACCGCCCAAAGCGGCTTTTCTTAATGCCGTCGCATTATCGGTAGAGAAAGAGCCAGAGACGCGCACTATGTATTTATCGTTATCGGTAAAGCCATCTTTGCTATGCAGAAATTGCCATTCACTGGCACCCGTTGTTTGATAAGCGTATTGCAGACAATTGTGCTCAACCAAATCCTTGGGCTGCATCGGCTTACCATTCTTGGCGATATAAGACGGAGAAGCACATACCACCCATTGAGAGTCCAAGATATGACGGGCAATTAAGCTGGAGTCTTCCAAGTAACCGGTTCGAATGACCAAGTCGAGACCATCCTCAACCAAATCAACAAATCGATTGTTAAGAGACATATCGACCGTTAAACCTGGGTGCATATTACAAAACTCGGCAACAGCGTCTGCGAGAATCAAATCTCCGGAGATAGTAGGCACTGACATTTTGATATGACCACTGACATTTTCACCAAAGCCTGAAACTGCGTCCATAGCCTCTTGAGCCGCCTGCTTCACATTTTTGGCTCCGTGTAACATTGCCTTACCCGCCTCGGTCAGCGTCAATTTACGCGTGGTTCGATATAATAGCTGCACGCCAATCTCTTCTTCCAAACGCGCAATCCTCTTACTAACTACCGAATTTGTAAGGTTATTTTGTTCTGCCACCTTACTAAAACTACCCAACTCTACTACCTGTGAAAACAGGATCAAATCGTCTGCTCGCATTTGATTATGCCAATTTTGGAATTAATTATTTTCATTATTTCCCTATATCAATAAAAAATAAAGGGGTAAATTCACGCCAAATTAACAAAACAATTACAAAAACAGCTTTTGCAATCACATCGGTTACAAATAAAGCGACTCTAATTACAACAATTGAATCCTCGAGATTCAGATTAAACCTACAAAACTAATGACGTGTTATTCACTTCAAACATGAACGTTTGAAAACAAGTACGAGGAAGTACCCATGAGTGAAACTCTACTAGCATTATTGGCCTTTTCGCCAATAGTTGTTGCAGCGATTCTGCTGGTTGGCCTTAACTGGCCTGCAAAAAAAGCGATGCCAGTGGCATTTGCATTAACCGTTGCTATCGCCCTATTCGCATGGGATATGTCTAGCACTCGCGTGCTGGCTTCAGTATTCCAAGGCTTCGGCATTACCGTGTCGGTTCTCTGGATTGTGTTTGGCGCCATCTTCTTATTAAACACTTTGAAACACACCGGAGCTATCACCACCATCCGCAACGGATTTACTGACATATCAGCAGACCGTCGTGTACAAGCGATCATCATTGCTTGGTGTTTTGGTTCATTCATTGAAGGGGCATCAGGCTTCGGCACACCCGCCGCAATCGCCGCTCCATTGTTGGTGGCAATTGGCTTCCCAGCGTTAGCTGCGGTACTGATGGGCATGATGATTCAATCTACGCCGGTATCGTTCGGCGCAGTTGGTACACCTATCATTGTTGGCGTAAACAAAGGTTTGGATACGCACAACATCGGTGAAAGCCTGATTGCCAATGGTTCAACATGGGATGCTTACCTACAACAGATCACATCAAGTGTTGCAATCATCCACGCCTGCGTTGGTGTGATGATTCCTGTATTGATGGCGATGATGCTGACTCGCTTCTTCGGTAAGAACAAAAGCTGGACTGAAGGTCTTGATATCCTGCCGTTCGCACTGTTCGCCGGTGCTGCTTTCACCATTCCTTACGCACTAACGGGTGTTTTCCTCGGTGCTGAGTTCCCATCACTGATTGGTGGTTTGGTTGGCCTTGCGATTGTTGTAACAGCAGCAAAACGCGGCTTCCTAGTACCTAAATCAAAATGGGACTTTGAAAGCGAGGACAAGTGGCCAGCAGAATGGCTAGGTTCTTTGAAAATCGACCTTGATGACAACAACCAAAGCCATAAAAAAATGAGCATGGCGATGGCATGGGCACCTTACGTGCTGCTCGCTGTCACTCTAGTTGCTAGCCGTGTGAGCCCTGAGTTCAAAGGCCTGCTTAAGAGCGTTAGCCTTTCTTTCAGCAACATCCTTGGCGAGACCGGCGTAAGCACAGCGATTCAACCTCTGTATCTACCTGGCGGTATCTTGGTCTTCGTCGCACTGGTTGCTGTTCTAATGCAATCACGCAGCGCAACACCACTGGCTAAAGCTTTTGGTGAGTCGAGCAAGACTCTGATTGGTGCAGGCTTTGTGTTGGTGTTCACCATCCCAATGGTTCGTATCTTCATTAACTCTGGCGTGAACGGTGCTGATTTAGCAAGTATGCCAGTAACCACTGCCAACTTTGCAGCTGACCTAGTCGGCGGCGCATTCCCAGCGTTAAGTGCCACGGTTGGTGCGTTAGGTGCCTTCATTGCAGGTTCGAACACCGTTTCAAACATGATGTTCAGCCAGTTCCAATTCGAAGTAGCACAAACTCTGTCGATCTCTAGTGCTGTGGTTGTTGCTCTGCAAGCCGTTGGTGCTGCAGCAGGTAACATGATTGCAATTCACAACGTGGTAGCCGCATCGGCGACCGTAGGCTTGCTAGGACGCGAAGGCGCAACACTACGTAAGACTATCATCCCAACGTTCTACTACTTGGTGATGACAGGAATCATCGGCCTAGTGGTTATCTACGGCTTCAAAATGACAGACGCACTTATGTAAACCATAAGTCGTTACAAAAGCACTTGGCGTTAATACTCAATTCCCCGACTGCAACACCGTCTAATAAGACAGTTGATGAGTTTCGGAATGGATACTAAAACACATCAACACCCTCGGGTATTAACGCCATTTTATTGCTTCTCTGTTTCACCGTTAGAGAACAAACGAACACTGACTTTCAAGAATTAAAGCAGCCCAAGCCAAGCTCTCATAGAAGGGCAACATCCCAAGAATTTAGGACTGAAATTATGATCATATCCGCATCGACTGATTACCGCGCCGCAGCAAAAGCGAAATTACCACCGTTTCTTTTCCACTATATTGACGGCGGTTCTTACGGTGAACATACCCTACGCCGCAACACGGCCGATCTTGCAGAGATCGCGCTCAAACAGCGTGTCCTCAATGACATGTCGGACCTAAATTTAGAAACCGAGTTGTTTGGTGAAAAGCTCGCGATGCCGATTGCCTTAGCACCCGTTGGTCTAACAGGCATGTACGCACGACGTGGCGAAGTACAAGCTGCAAAAGCCGCAGACAATAAAGGCATCCCTTTTACGATGTCGACCGTATCTGTATGCCCGATTGAAGAAGTCGCACCTAAGATTGAGCGCCCAATGTGGTTCCAACTTTACGTGCTAAAAGATCGCGGCTTCATGAAGAACGTATTGGAACGTGCCAAAGCGGCAGGCGTGACAACACTGGTCTTCACGGTGGATATGCCTGTACCTGGCGCTCGCTACCGTGACATGCACTCAGGAATGAGCGGCCCAAATGCAGCAATTCGTCGTGTATTCCAATCGATGCGTCATCCTAGTTGGGCGGTTGATGTTGGTCTGTTGGGTAAACCACACGATCTTGGCAATATCTCTACTTACCGAGGTTCTCCAACCAAACTGGAAGACTACATCGGTTGGTTGGGTGACAACTTCGACCCGTCCATTTCATGGAAAGACCTAGAGTGGATCCGTGATTTCTGGGACGGCCCGATGGTCATCAAAGGCATTCTTGATGAAGAAGATGCAAAAGACGCCGTAAGATTTGGTGCAGACGGTATCGTAGTTTCAAACCACGGCGGTCGTCAGCTTGATGGCGTTCTATCAAGTGCTAAAGCACTGCCTGCAATTGCAGACGCAGTAAAAGGCGACACTAAGATTCTGGTCGACTCTGGTATTCGTACTGGCTTAGATGTAGTTCGCATGATGGCGATGGGCGCAGACTGTACCTTGCTTGGTCGCTCTTTCGTCTACGCGTTAGCAGCGCAAGGACAAGCAGGTGTTGAGAACCTACTCGACCTTTACGACAAAGAGATGCGCGTTGCGATGACTCTAACTGGCGCTAAGACAATCAAAGACTTAACTCGTGATTCTCTGGTGGGGCTAGATTAAACCTCAACGACTTAGGTTCGGATTCGGACTAATGCTTTGGTCTACTTAGACTGAAGTTCAATCGGTGTCACAGCAATTACACTGCCGTTGTGACACCGTTTAAGCACTGGAAAATAAAATAAAAAGCTAGGGCGTGTTGATCTTTCGAGCTGATTTTTGCAGCGAGTTGCTGGGTATTTATACAAGGCAGAGGCGTCGATGTGTAGCTAGCCTACATGAGAAGCCGATAACGTAGTAGAAATGGCCAGCAAACGCTGCCCGAAGGGTTCAGCTAAAAGCGTTTTACTCTTTGTTGAGGGGGATTTGCTTAGAGTGACTAGGCTACTTCCCCCTCGCCGCGATTAAAACGCTTTTATCTCGAACAAAATTTAACCACGAAAGGTCAACACGCCCTGAACAGTGCCAAATAAGAAGCACAAGGAAGCAAAGATGGAGACAACCACATCCCATGAGCGAGTACTAGACGCACAAGCTTATCAGCAGCTTGAAGCGATACTGGCTCAAAAAATAGAAACAGAACGCATTGTCACTCAAGAGGCAAAGCGCTTGGCTTACGGCACCGATGCGAGTTTTTATCGCTTGGTGCCGAAAATGGTTCTAAGGCTCAAGAACTTAGACGAAGTGATATTCACCATTCAAAGCTGTCGTGAACTCGGTATTCATTTTACCTTTCGCGCCGCGGGCACCAGCCTTTCAGGACAAGCCGTTTCAGACTCGGTCCTCATCACACTGACCGATGACTGGCGTGGCCATGAAATCGTAGATAACGGCAATCAGATCATCCTTCAACCGGGTGTGATTGGCGCTGATGCAAACAAATACCTTGCTCCTTTCCAACGTAAAATCGGCCCAGATCCAGCTTCAATCAATACCTGTAAAATCGGTGGTATTGCAGCAAATAACGCCAGTGGTATGTGTTGTGGTACTGCGCAAAACTCGTATCGCACCGTCGAGAGCATGAAAATCGTATTGAGTGATGGCTCCCTGCTTGATACGGCAGATAACGCAAGTGTTGAAGCATTCAAGCTATCACATAAAGAGCTGTTTAAAGGCATTGTCGAATTACATCAACAGACAGCTTCAAACCAAGAACTCGCAGACAGAATTCGCCACAAGTACCGCCTCAAAAACACCACTGGCTACGCTCTGAATGCCTTGGTCGATTACCACGACCCAATTGAGATCATCAAACACTTGATGATTGGCTCAGAAGGTACACTAGGTTTCATTGCTGAGATTACCTACAACACGGTTATCGAACATCCAAACAAAGCTTCGGCTCTGTTGGTGTTTGCCGACATCGAACAAGCCAGTAAAGCGGTTACTACGCTATCAAAAACACCCGTTGCTGCGGTTGAATTGATGGATGGTAGAGCGCTGCGTTCAGTGGCTGATAAACCGGGTATGCCTGCATTTATGCCAAGCTTGGACTTAGAAGCCGCGGCTATTTTGGTTGAATCACACGCCAGCTCCCAGCCGGACTTAGATTTACAATGTAAATCAATTTTGGACGCATTGACTGAATACACGATTGTTGAATCGGTGCCTTTCACTTCCGATCCAAAGACAGTCACAACTCTGTGGGGCATTCGAAAAGGCATGTTCCCTGCGGTTGGAGCCGTTCGTGAAGTCGGTACAACCGTTATCATCGAAGACGTGGCTTTCCCTGTCGAAAACCTCGCTAACGGCATTCGAGAGCTGCAAGAGCTGTTCGATAAATACGACTACAGCGAAGCGATCATTTTCGGCCATGCCCTCGAAGGCAACCTGCATTTTGTGTTTACTCAAGGCTTCGACAGCCAAACAGAAATCGATCGCTACGGCGGTTTCATGGATGACGTTGCCGAACTGGTCGCGGTGAAATACCAAGGTTCTCTGAAAGCAGAACATGGCACTGGCCGTAATATGGCACCTTATGTCGAATTGGAATGGGGTAAAGATGGCTACGCCTTGATGCAACAGATCAAAGCCTTGTTTGATCCAGAAAGACTGCTCAACCCCGGCGTTATTATTAACGACAATCCAAATTCACACATCACGAATTTGAAGCCAATGCCTGCTGCCGACGACCTTGTCGACCGCTGTATCGAGTGTGGCTTCTGTGAGCCTGTTTGTCCGTCTCGTACCTTAACTCTATCGCCACGCCAACGTATCGTGCTGTACCGCGAGTTACAACGCCGACGTGCCGCAGGTGAAGAGATGGAAGCAAGCGAACTAGAGAAAACCTTCGAATACCAAGGCATTGATACCTGCGCCGCAACAGGCCTGTGTGCCGAGCGTTGCCCAGTGGGAATCAACACCGGCGATTTGATCAAGAAGCTTCGTATTGCCAAGTACGAGAAATTTACGCCAATCGCTAAGTGGACAGCGGATCATTTCTCGACCACCACCAAGCTGACCAAAGCCGGCCTCAAAACCAACCAAGTGGCGAGTAAAGTATTAGGCGCAAACACAGTCGGCAAGCTAACCAACGGCCTGCGCTCAATAACTAAAGGCGCGACACCTGTTTGGATGCCTGAGATGCCGCAATCCAATAGTCACTCGCTAGTCTCATCACCCGTGACGGCAGAATCCTCAAGCAATCATAAGAAGGTGGTTTACCTCCCTTCGTGTGCCAGTCGAACCATGGGACAGCAAAGCGATGCGGGCGATCAACGCCCTCTAACTGAAGTGACCATGTCTTTGCTTAACAAAGCCGGATTTGAGGTTATTCTTCCGAAGAAGCTAGACGACCAATGTTGTGGCATGCCTTACGACAGCAAAGGGATGACCGATTTAGCCCAATCTAAAGCGCAACAGCTCGAAGAAGTGTTGTGGCAAGCCAGTCGTCAGGGTGAATACCCAGTATTAATGGACACCAGCCCATGTGCTAAACGCAGTATTGAACAGTTCACCAAGCCACTAGAAGTGCTAGAGCCGACAGGGTTTGTGAATCAATACTTGCTTGAGCACCTGACACTTGAGCCGCTGCAAGAAACCGTGATGCTGCATGTGACGTGTAGTTCTCGTCGAATGGGTTTGGAAGGCGCGATGTTGAGCCTTGCTAAAGCCTGTACCGAAGAGGTCATCGTTCCTGAGCATATTCAATGCTGTGGTTGGGCGGGTGATAAAGGTTTTACCACGCCAGAGCTGAATGAGGCGGCAGTGCATCCACTCAAAGAACAAGTGCCGAGCAACTGTACTCGTGGATTCAGCAACAGCCGAACCTGTGAGATCGGTTTGTCACATCACAGTGGCATTCCGTATCAATCCATCTTGTACTTAGTGGACGAAGTGGCGCAGTAGCTTCACTCTTAGTACAGAGCAATTTGCTCTAACTTAAAACAAAAATGGCAGCCCAATCAGGCTGCCATTTCTTTATTCGTTTATTCGAAAGATGCTACTTAACTGGGTGATGATGAGTTAACCGTTATTAAACTAGATATTACAAAGCTAAGCGCATCAGCTCTTCTGGCGAGTAGTGTTCTGCTTCTGCGCCTTTGGCGATTAAGTCGATCACTTGGAACTCGCTCATGTCACCAAACTCTTTGGTTAAGTAATCACGAAACGCTTTCTCATTCGGCCACTTACCTCGCACGATATAGCCCTCTTCTTTGTCAAAATCTTCTGTTTCAAAGAATGAAAAATCGGTCATACCAATATTGTGGCAATACAAAACGAGATACATAATTATTCCTCAAAAATGGGGTTACTAATAAAAACTCACAGGGAGATAGAAATCAAGCTCAAACACTTCATCACTGTTGAGAAAATGATTCTGATGATAATGCACATACGCAGGAGTAGAGCGCTGTTTAAAGCCAGACGTAGGTAGCCACTTTTCTAACACCATACTGATCTGTGGTAGCAGCTCACCATAACGGCCATTCAGTCGGAATACCGCGTGTAAACCACCCGGAATCACCATCTGGTTCACGACACTGCGATACTTAATCGGCTCATCAATCGCGATACACGCCACATAGCGACACTGATCCATTTCAACCCAAGCAGGGTTTGAGTGATGCAAACCAAATTGGCTCGAAAAGTCGCGCTGTTCTGAGTTCGCCCACGCTTTCAATATCAGCCACGCGTTGCGAATGGAACGGTTATAACCCGTATGTCGAACATAAGCCGCCATGCGCTCTGGTGTTTCAACGATCTTAGGTTCGGGTAACACTCTCTGCGCCACGTTCAAATAACCCGCCGCTACTTCGGGATCTTTCAAATAGGGTTTTTCTGCTATCTGTAAGTCGTGTTTACGCCATTCTCCGGGCGACATGTTAAAGGTCGCTTTGAATGCTCGGCTGAAAGATGACACCGAACTAAAGCCACATTTGCTAGCAATCTCTACCACTGACGACGTGGTATCGAACATCAATTGATTGGCCGCATACTCCATTCGAGTGCGTCGAATGTACTGATGTAGCGACTCCCCAACCACGCTTTTAAAGGTGCGGTGGAAGTGTTGTTCTGAATAAGCCGCAATCTCGGAGAGCGCTTTTGCCGACAAAGGCTGACTGATGTCTTGATGAATATGGAACAGAACATCATTGATTCGGGATAAGTGTTGTCGTGACATCGTTTAAATAGCATAAATGGACATGTTTAAGAGCATAAACGGACACGCTAGTTTTTACAATTGCCGTGTAATATCAAGCGATAGAATAAAAACGAAAAACGACGAGACACAACACATGGAAATCGCACAGTCATTACAACAGATTCAATCTTCATACATTCGAGAGATCCTCGCAGCCGCAAGCGATCCAAATGTCATCTCATTGGCCGGTGGTTTACCGGACGAGAAAACATTCCCTATCGATTTAATGAAGCCAACGCTAGAAAACTTAGCGAACATGCCTGAAGTTTTCCAATACGGTTCTACTGCGGGTTACGGCCCGTTGCTTGATCACCTTACGCAAAGCTACCAATTGCCAGAGACTCACACAGCAATGATCTGTACCGGTTCTCAGCAAGGTTTGGATTTGATTGCACGAGCGTATGTTGATCCGAATGATGTGGTTGTGATGGAAGCGCCAAGCTACTTGGGTGCGATGCAAGTGTTTGGCTTAGTTCAAGCAAACATTGCGACCGTGTCTCAAACTGAATTTGGCCCGAACCTAGACGAACTGGAAACGTGCTTTGCAGAGCAATCACCGAAAATGTTCTACGCCGTGCCAGATTTTCACAACCCAACAGGTGTATGTTGGGCAACAGAAACTCGTCAAAAAGTGGCTGAACTGTGTATTAAATACAACGTGGCATTCATTGAAGATGCGCCTTACCGCGAGCTACGCTTTACAGGCACTGAGCTGCCAATGGTTTCTTCGTTCTGCCCTGATAACTCTATCGTTCTTCGTTCATTCTCTAAGATTGCATCGCCAGGTCTACGTATTGGCGCGGTAACAGGTAAACGCAGCTACCTTGAGCCACTAATCAAAGTGAAGCAAGGCGCGGACTTACACTCAAGTGTACCAATGCAAGCGCTGCTTGTTGGTCTTCTAAAACATGAAGATTTCAACCTGCACATGGAAAATATTCGTACCCTTTACAAGTCTCGTTATGAAGTGCTGTTTTCAGAGCTAGAAAAACAGCTGCCTACTGACTGTGTATTAAAATCCGTTGATGGCGGAATGTTCATTTGGGTTGAAATCCCAGAGTGCGATACCTTCGAATTAGCTAAGACTCTGCTATCGAATGGCGTAGCGGTAGTACCAAGCCCAGTATTCTATCCAAAGGCTGATGAAGCTAAAGCTGCACTGCGCTTAAACTTCACCAACGCCAACCCAGAAGAATTAACAGAAGCGGTAAAACGCTTAGCGGAAGTACTTAACCAAGCGTAATCGCTGATTAAGTCAGACAGATTCAATACCAAGGCCCTGCTGTTTTTACAGCAGGGCCTTTTGGTTTGGGAATACGTTGTTGTAATTCGAACCTGATAAAACAGTTTCATTGAACTTCCTAGCCCATAAACCACACAAATAGAAATGATAAATAGCCCTATTTTTGGTTGGTTTTTGTCCATCCTTGGCTTGGTTATACTGCGGCGGATTTTAATAAGCCAATATGGGCAAACCTGAGTGAATTAAACTCAGTCTGTATCATAAAAGGCAACGCTCTGGATTTACGTTCCAGCTCGCAGAAAGGAAAAACCATGTCTCAATATGTTGTATGTGCTCTGTATAAATTCGTAGCACTTGATGATTACCAAGAAATTCGCCAGCCACTCACTGACGTGTTAGAAGCCAACCAAATCCGCGGTACTTTGCTACTTGCGAGTGAAGGTATCAACGGCACCGTTGCAGGTAAGCGCGAATCTATCGACGCTCTTCTTAAATGGTTCAAACAAGATTCTCGTTTGGCTGATGTTGTTTACAAGGAGTCGTTCAACGAAGAACAACCATTCAACCGCACCAAGGTTAAGCTCAAGAAAGAGATCGTAACCATGGGCGTTGAGGGTATCGACCCACGCCACGTTGTCGGCACTTACGTGAAACCAAACGAATGGAACGCATTGATCTCTGATCCTGATGTGATTCTGGTTGATACTCGTAACGATTACGAAGTCGATATCGGTACATTCAAAAATGCTGTAAACCCAAACACAGAAACCTTCCGTGAATTCCCTCAATACGTTGAAGAAAATCTCGATCCTAAGAAACACAAAAAAGTCGCGATGTTCTGTACTGGCGGTATTCGTTGCGAAAAATCAACAGCCTACATGAAAGAACAAGGCTTTGATGAGGTTTACCACCTTGAAGGCGGCATTCTTAAGTACCTAGAAGAAGTACCAGAAGAAGAGAGCATGTGGGAAGGCGACTGCTACGTATTTGACGGTCGTGTTGCAGTAAACCACCAGCTAGAAAAGAGCGGTTACGATGTGTGTAACGCGTGTCGTTTGCCAATCACTGACGAAGACAAAGCCTCTGAACACTTCGAGAAAGGCGTAAGCTGCCCTAAGTGTATTGATAAGCACAGCGACGAGCAGAAAGCCCGTTTCCGCGAACGTGAAAAGCAAGTTCAACTGTCGAATGCCCGTGGCGAAACCCACGTAGGCGGCGATGCTGCTCACCTTATCGAGCAACGCAAAAAAGAGAAGCTTGCACACAAAGAGCAGCAACGCTCTGGTAAGAAAGCGAAGTAATCCTTCTGCTTTCAACACGCATAGTTCCAAACATATAACTATAAATAGTTAGCTATATACATACAAAAGGGCGCAAGTTCGAAGATGATTCCTCGAGTTTGTGCCCTTTTTTGATCGCTTTACGGCTTTGTGTTTTGAACCACATTTCTTTCGATAAATTGCTTCTATACTGTCAGGGCGTGTTGACCTTCCGCGGTTGGATTTTGTTCGAGATAAAAGCGTTTTAATCGCGGCGAGGGAGAAGTAGCCTAGTCATTCTAAGCAAATCTCCCTTAACAAAGAGTAAAACGCTTTTAGCCGAACCCTTCGGGCAGCGTTTGCTGGTTATTTCTACTACGTTATCGGCCTCTCATGTAGGCTAGCTACACATCAAAGCCTCTGCCTTGTAGAAATACCCAGCAATTCGCCGCAAAAACAAGCTCGAAAGATCAACACGCCCTAAAAATCCGACTAGAGAGGAAGTGCCAATGCTCAATGAAAACCATGCCTTTATCTTAGATTTCCCAGATCTTAAATTAGACATTGTTCAGCTCAACCACGACGACGAAAAATTCAAAGCAGACATGCAGAAATACCACCAACTCGACTACGACATCCGTCAGCTAGAAATCTCTGGCAGCCCTATCGATGACGACAGCATGCACAACCTCAAAGTAGAACGCATGGCGCTAAAAGACTCGCTACACAAACAGCTCACGCGCCACCACGCACTTAAGATCGTTTAACAGAATACACTTGTCCTCAAAAACGTTTTTATAAACAGCCCGTTGACGGGCTGTTTACCACAAATTTACGCAGCTAATTTAGTGAAAATCTGAATGATAGCGGTCGGTAATTCAAAATCTTCAGATACTAAGAAGTGGATAATTGCTAATACTCTCTCAGCTACGTCTAACAAAATACTAATTTTGTTCATCATGAACTGTACTCTCTATTTTATATAAATGGAGCACATTGTTTTTTGCGTGGACTTTGATATGATTCGCCTTGAAACAAGTCATCATAATTGTTGTCCAGAAGTTTTAAGACTTTGTAGGAGAAGACTCTAAACTTTGCTTATTACAACGTGCATGATACAGATAAAAAAGCCTACCTTGTGTAGGCTTTTTTACATCTCAAACATTGTCATTTTCACCTCCTACTTAAATATCAAAAAAAACACTATATGTTGTGCGTTCACCTTAGCGATAGCACAATATGATGCACTGCATAACCTCTTCATTTTCCCGTATTTAACGAGAACCACCAACTTTGAGTATTGATTTGGATCAATGAAACTCTCACGCTGATAAAGATCAATCCAATATTCTTACGTTAGTTCTCCATTTAGAAAAAAACCAAGAAAACTAATAACATACCCATTAATTGGTTGAATTTATTGGAAGCGTTGTAGGGTAAGGGCTAGGTCAATACCTAAGCATAAATAAAGAAGAAACTAAAAAAACACACCTCACCTACATTCTTCAAGCACAAAAAAACCTCAACCTAACGGGTTGAGGTTTTTTTGTCGTTTAAAACACGAAACTACAGTGCCTTCGTATCAACAAATCAAAAGTGAACTACCCGAATACAGCTACTTCGCTAATTAAACGCCCTAGCCACTCGGCCGTTGCTGCTCAATTCGTAGTGACCAATATAGGCTGGGATAAATACCGATTGCCCTTTGGTGAGGGTTAAGTGCTCGCCTTTCTGACTCATTAGCACTAGGTCATCATCTATTGCCATTAAAATTTCAGCGCCACTTGTGATAACTTCTTCTTGATGAGGACGATGAAAGATATTGAAATTGAAGTCACTGACCGGGATATCATAACAATCACATTTACCCAGTTTTGATGGCTCTAACAACAAGCCTTCGAACGGAATTGGCGTGAATTTTGTGCAGGCGACTAACTCAGCGACATCAATGTGTTTTGGCGTTAAACCTGCTCGTAGCACGTTGTCTGAATTTGCCATAATCTCAAGCCCGGTACCTTTAATGTAAGCGTGCGGAGTGTTCGCATTCAAATACATCGCTTCACCTGGCTTTAGTGTGATCAAGTTAAGCAGCAGAACACAAAACAGACCGATATCGTTCGGGTACTGATGGCTAAGTTCAATGATCAATGCAAATTCTGTTTGATCTTGGTGAGCCTCTGCGTAAGTCAGAAGTTGCTCTAGCGCTTGATGTTTACATTGGTCATTAAGCGTTAATAGATCACGGAAAAACGCTTCTAAACCTAGAGAGTCAAGGTGGGTCCCAAACTCTTCAATCAAGCCAGCGAGCACGCTAGAGTCTAATCTTCTGAACAAACCTAATATTTCATTAAATTCTCGAAAGCCATTCATCGCTTGGTACTCAGTGATCGCGTAAACCAATTCAGGTTTATGGTTAGAGTCTTTATAATTACGATGCCCTGCAGTCAGAGGGATTCCTGCTTGCTCCTCTCTCGCAAAGCCTAACTCGGCTTGGTGCTTGTTTGGGTGGACCTGGACCGATAGCGCTTTTTCTGCTGCCAAGATCTTAAACAAGAACGGCAGTTCACCGAACTCCTGCGCAATATCAGTAGATAAATAAGCGGGTTTATTCTTGTTAATCAGCTCAGAGAGAGGCACCAAATGTTGGTCAAGCTTAACCATTGAGCAACCTTTTGGATGCGCTCCCATCCAAACTTCCGCTTGCGGCTCTTGTGACTCATTCTTAAAGCCAAACAGTTCACGTATCGAAGAAATACTCCCCCATGCATAATTTTGGATGGTGTTTTCCATTGGGAAAAATGAGTGTTCTGAGAAGTGGCTGAGTGACATGGCGTTTTCCGTAGTGAGCCCTTTGAACACAATTCAGAGAGCTGATTTCTAATAACGTAAATAATTAGAAAGACTACAGAGAGCAGCTAGAACCCACATGAGATGAGGTCTTAGACGCAATAGGAAAAATTCTTAGAAACAGGTGAGAACCATGAAAAGCGTGAAAAGAGTCACATTTGAATGCTACGTAAAAAAAAGCTGAAGATAGGGTAGCTGCATAATAACCAGAGGACCATTAGCAGCTATCTTATTTACGAAGAAATCCCTTAAAAGCCAGAGCGAACCTCTGCACTTTTCTGAGGCGATTGAGCTTGTAAGAAAGGCAGTAGCAGCAAGCCAATAACGGCCGCACAAGTCGAGATGGTAATGAAGAACCCACTCCAGCCATAAGTTTCTAGAACGAGCGCTAATGGGTAGCCAGAAAGTGCAGCACCCATATAGGCAAATAAGCCAACAAAGCCTGTCGCAGCTCCTGCGGAGTCTTTATGTGAGCATTCCGCGGCAGCCATACCTATTAGCATTTGAGGGCCAAACACAAAAAAGCCTACACAAAACAGCCCAGCCGCTTGAAACACAAAGTTGGTTAGAGGCATAAGCCATAAAGCGGATACTGAGAGGAAGATACCAATCGCGAACAGGATATTCATGGGACCACGGTTACCACCAAACAGCCTATCCGATCCCCATCCAGCAACAAGTGAACCAACGAAACCGCCAATCTCAAACAGAGACAACGCAGCGTTGGCGTTTATCAAACTATAATCGTGCTCTTCGGTGAGATATAAATTGCCCCAGTCGTTAACTGCCGTTCTTACGATGTAAACCAACACATAGCTAAAGGCGAGCAGCCAAATGTACTTATTGCTGAACACATAGGTTTTCAGGATCTCTCGATAGCTTAACCCTTGCCCATGGCTCTCTTGCGCCAATTCTAGATGGTCATTGCGCCACTTCCCTACCGTCGGAAGCCCCATGGTCGTGGGCTTATCACGTAAGCGCCAACAGACGATAAGACCAATAAAAACACCAATCACACCCGGCCATATAAACCCAGATCGCCAACTGTATTGGAGAGTTAGATAGCCGACGAGAATAGGAATCAATGCCCCACCAACGTTGTGTGCTGTATTCCATATAGCCCAGCGAAAGCCTCTTTCGGAGCGAGAATACCAGGTCGTCAATAACTTGGAACACGATGGCCAGCCCCAACCTTGGAACCATGCATTAAGCACCCAAAGCGATATAAAAGCAGCCAACGAACTAGAAAAACCAAACGCGATATTGATCAAGCCTGTCGCGATTAGGCCGAGCCCCATGAAGTAACGCGGGTTCGACCGATCCGATATGGTGCCTGAAATAAACTTAGATAAGCCGTAAGAAAGATAAAAGAGCGTGCCAATCAAGCCGATATCGCCTTTGTCTAAGCCAAGATCGGTGATCATGGCTGGCGCGGCATAATTAAAGGTTTTACGAGTGAAGTAAAAACCTGCATAGCCGACATACATTCCTATCATGATGTGAAGACGCCAATAACGATAACGCTGATTGACCTCATCATCGCTTAGAGTATGACTTTTTGACGTTGTTGAGCGCAGAAATCCAAACATATTCGTTCTCACACTTTAGGTAATGTAACGCTGATATTAGTACCCGAAGAAGAGTCATTAGCGTTGATTGCCATCTTGCCACCGAGCGCCTGAACACGCTCTTGCATACCACGAACACCCATTCCTTTGAGAAGATCCTGCGCTGTAAAACCAACACCATTGTCTGTAATTCGAAGATAAGCTTGATCATCTAGAATCAGTTCTATTCTAATTTCACTTGCTTCAGCATATTTGTGGGCATTGTTTAAAGACTCTTGGCACAGTCGGAAGAGAGTAACCTTGAGCGTGTCACTCAAACATGAGTAGTCACCGTGCCAATTTAGCTGGATATCAACGCCGTGATCTGAAAACTCCATTTCCCGTATGAGCTGTTCAACGGAGTCCTTCAGGTCAAGGTCGTCCAACATTTTTGGTCTTAGCTTTGTTAGCAAACGCTTGGTGGTGTCATAAACATTCAACGACAATGATTCAATCGTACCAGCACAGCGAACGCTCATTTCAGCCGCATCGACACGTTTGATAATGCTCGCTTGAGTCCGAATTGCCGTGATGTTCTGGCCTATCTCATCATGTAACTCACGGGCAATATCACGACGAACCGATTCTTCAGCCGTGATTAGCTGACGGGAAAGGTTTTGATTCCTAGAGAGCTCACTGCGTAATTTCGAGTTGAGATCTTTTTGTTTTTGAACAGCTAAACCAAGCAAAATACCTGTGATGGTCTGAGCGGAAAGAGACAAGAGTAAATCAGTAATTTCGAGTTTGGACGTGCCACTGTGGGCTGCAATCAACGCGACGCTATTTAGCAGGGTAGCGAGCAAGGCGCCTTGCCATCCATAACGAACGGCGAGCAAGATAATAGGGATAGCCATACAGAACGGGGCGAAGCGCCTTAGCTCATCTGGCAAACTGGTTTGTATCAAAATACTGACGACCAACAAGAGGCTGTATAAAGCGATGTGACGGATTTTGAACTCAATGACATTGTTGATTAAGTAAGAGCTCAGTGGCGCCCACTTGTTTTGGAATAGGTAATTCCATACCAGATAACACATCGGCACTAACATCAAACCACCTGTGGTGCTCACCAACCACACCATGTAAACAGCCGGAACATGAGAACTGACCGCGGCAACATTGATGAGTGCTGTGACCATGATTAAGCTCGCCATCACCAACAAGTGACGATTCAGGTCACCAGAATAATAACGTTTGGCAATTAGAGTGGCTGGAATACTTAGTCCACTGGCGATTAGTATCGTCAGCCATTGAGGTTCATCAAGTAGGAGAGCTAGGGCAATCGCGAGCCCCCACTCTGCAATATAGATAGCAGGCCAATAGTGAGTGCGAGTGTGCAGCGTCATTCCTAACCGGAGTGAGAATGGGAAAAGCAGAATGGCTAACTCAGGGTCATTAATGAAATAGAAGGCAATAACCCATAAACAGAACCATGCACAGCCAGCCATAAAAACCCCGCATAAGGAGGTGGCTAGATAAGAACGCATTAGTACTGGTCTTGAGCGAACAATTTAGCTAACTCAACGTTGTTCTTAACATTGAGTTTGTCCATGGCATTGGCACGGTGCACATGTACCGTTTTATGGCTAACCCCTAACTCGACAGCAATAGATTTCACGTCGAGCCCTGTCGCCAATAACTGGCACACTTCGCTTTCCCTGCGGGTGAGCTGATTTAACGAGGCTTTATTCTTCATTGGTGTCGCAAGTTTTATGGCGATATCTGGCGTAAGGTAGCAGCCGCCATTTGCGCTCGTGTGTACGGCCTGAATTAACTCATCAGGGCTACAGCGTTTACTGAGATAACCTTTAGCTCCTAACTCTAATGACTTTTCAACCATCGCCGGAGAGTCATGTACGCTCAACATAATACTAGCAATGCCAGATGGAATCTCTTCCAATAAGCTCAGGCCACTTTCATCTTGCATTGAAATATCCAAGATAACGACATCAGGGTGACAACTTGGCAGTCCGAGGCGCGCTTCTGCCGCAGAGTTAAACTCCCCCACGACCGTTATATCAGTTTCAAGACTGAGTAATTGAGCGAAGCCAGATCGAACAATGACGTGGTCATCAACAAGCGCAACATTAATCATGATATTAACCAAAATTAAGAGTGAGAAAGAAAAATAGCCCCAACAGGAGCTATCTAAAATTAAGTTTATTGGTAGAGATGATACTGAATCGAACTAACGATTGGTATGATCTCACGTGCTTTAAACCAATAAAGCACGTGAAACTATCTACCCGAAACTCTCTTTGCGAGAACAAGTACTCAGACAAGCTACGCGTTTTGAGCCGCTAGGTGCATCTTCTTCGCGTGACGAATCTTCTTCTCTTCCGCAATAGCAACGAACAACAGTAAAACAATACAAATGGCAGCAGAAGTATCGAGTGCTGCAAATGTCCCTTTCCAACCTGTTAAGCCGAAAATAGGCGTTCCGTCTGCAATCATGCCTAGGCCAAGTTTGGCAAAACTGTCACCAATTAGGTAAGCAAATGTGCCTTTCACGCCATCAGCCACACTGATTGCTTTCTTAGGAACAAAACCTACCGCAGCAACACCAATCAACAGTTGAGGACCGAATACTAGGAAGCCAAGTACGAATAGTGATGCTAGGTACATGAACTCGCTCGTTGCATGCTGATAAAACTCTAGAGATACAATAATCAGTCCAAGCGATACACAAGCAACTAAAGCACGACGTCCGTTAGCAAGGTCTGATAAATAACCCCACATTAATGTACCGACCAGAGCGCCAACTTCAAACAGAGTAAAGCCTGAAATAGCCGTTTCTTTTGATAGACCTAACTCTTGATACGCATAAACGGTAGACCATTGATCGATACCGATACGAACAATGTACAAAAAGATATTCGCGAAGCAGAGTAACCAGATCACTTTGTTTTTAAGGATATATTCAACAAAGATCTCTTTCTTAGTCATTTGATTTTCTTCAGCAATAGTATCTTCTTCGCTGATTTCTTCGTCAAACAACTCTTCAACTGTACCTAAACCGTATGCTTCTGGAGAGTCGTTACCAAAACGCATCCCAATAAAACCAACCACAATCGCGATGATCGATGGGAACACGAACATACCAATTACGTTGCCATCAAAAAAGTAGTTAGCGCCAAACAGCGCTACACCAGCAGCACCTGCACCACCTACGTTGTGTGACATGTTCCAAAGACCTAAATACGACCCACGCTTATTACGAGGCGTCCATTTAGTAATAGTCGAATAACTTGAAGGACCACCGGTACTTTGAAAGAAACCACTCAATGCGTAGAAGGCAACCATCATGAATAAGCTAGCGCTGCCTCCACCCAAGCTGAAGCTAAAGCCCAACATGGCAAGGCCAGATAGGATAAGCATGAATGGCAGGAACTGCTTGGTGTTTTTGCCATCCGCGTAGTAGGAAACAACCGTTTTACCAATACCATAAGTAATTGAAAAGCCAAGACCAATAAGACCTAGATCGGTCATTGATAATCCATAAGTAGAAATCATGTCGTTTTGCGCGACATTGAAGTTCTTACGGATTAAATACATGGTCAAATAGCCAATGAATACGACTAGGTACGATTGTAGGAATGGTTTAAACCACATTTTTCTTCTAGTTTCGACCGGAAGATCCAGCGTCGGTTTTCTAACCTGATCTAGGAACTTTAACATTGTGAACTCTCTTATTATTGATGAGGTCTGCACGGAACATTACTGACCATGCACTCTTTGCAATTCGATGATGAAATAATAAGGAGTCTAAAAAGCGACCGCATGAGAGAGGGTCTTAGAATAACTAGGAAAAATTCTTAGTTCAGAATTGGGAGTCAAGAAAGCGTGAACAGCATCACTTTATTTAAAATGTGTTATGCCGTGAAGAGGTATTGGAAAGGTGTCGTTAGTTAAGATATTTGGTAGGTGCCCCAAGCAAACTAAACATCGATTGTATTGAGCAGTTTATTGAAATCTAAAGTGGCTAATAAAAGCCACATTAGATTCGCTTTACGGTATCGTAACCTAAACGATAGATAATAGAGTTTAATTATTCTTAGACACATCCAACTTATTCAGCAACGACGGAAAACCCCAACCGTTCTCGCCTTCGACCACAGGTTCTCCGGTCAAATACTCAAACAGCGTTGGCGCTAAAGATCCGTTGGCTTCAATTTTTAATGGTAATGAGTTCTCACCAATTGGCGCTCCCCAGAATCCGATAAAGGCATCTTTTTCTAAGTAATCCTCACCAGCATGACGGCCCGGTACCTTGGTGTTGTAGCCAATTCCCGCTTTAGGGAACAAGTTAACCGTGCCAGCCCTATCTTCAAGGTAGATATTAGCCAGTTGATTCACTGAATCTGGTCGAGGTGTTGGTTGCGTCAATGAAGTCCACTCAGCACTGCTACACCACGTTGTCACATCCGCCTTAACCGCTCGGTTAATACACTTTTCTACTAATTGAGAGTACTGTGAAAAATCAGCTTCGCTTGGTGATGCTAGGTATGGATTTAACCTTTGCGTATTGAGTAAAATCGGCGCTCGGTTGTCTTCCAATGACTCATAGAAAAGCTTGTCACCTTCACGTGTGATCAATTCATCGACCCGTTTTAAATCACGGTTGCCAATCACACGAACAGTGCAACGTTGTTGATCACATGTACTTTCTCTTACGACCATATAATCAAGACTTTCAGGCAAGCGTTGCGCTATCTGATTGATGATGTCGATATTCTGACCAACTGTCGCAGCAATCGGAGACCACTGCGTGAGTTCTTGGTAAACCGGCTGAACCTGCCACCCTTGAGCCGAATTAAAGAAATCCATCATGAAGTTACCACCAGCCGTCGAGGCGACCACCACATCCAATTCCTTCGAACTTGGGTAGCTTAGCGCATTGGTGATTTTAGGCCCTTCCCCCTCGTCTGAAGATATCTTCTTAACCACAATTGGATACGCTAGCTCTGCTTGTAAGCCTTCAAATACCTGCTTTTCTGGATTGAGCGCGTAGAACACCGGCGTTAAACCATGATCCCCTGCCATCCCCCATAGCGTTTTATCGTAAACGCCTGCACTACGGTAAGTCGCTTCAATCTGGCGAATCCAATAGTCCAGTCGATTGAGCTCTCCGGTCGGCATCAGAATTTCGTCACTAAAAGGACCGGTAAAGTGCGCGAAGTGATCCGGCCATGGGTTATACACCAAGGTGTAGTCTGGCATCCCTTTTCCATCTAACTCGGCAAACTGAGTGATAGACTGTTTAACCAGAGCTCTCTTTGAAAACTTAGTGAAAAAATCAAAGCCAGATATAGTCTGATACGCTTCAATATCTTCAATCAAGGCTTGACGCTTTTCTTGCAAAACCACTTCGACTTCTGAACGTTCTTGAAGCTCTTTAACGCAGCGTTTCTCACCATAATCACGTAGTGACTCACCCAAACCTAGGTTTACTAACCCATCGTAAGTAGTGTGAGCATTCCAATCATATTGAGCGTTGCAGTTCAGCGTTTTTAGGTAATCAAGGCGATCAAACATGGTTTGTACCTTATTGTCTGCCATCAACACATCTAACTGCAGGGCATCATTACCAAAGAAGTAATACGCTCGGTCGATCTCTCGGTCGACAAAGTGGAAATTAGGGATACCCGTTCCACCGTTACCAGACACTTTTGCACCCGTTTTGATGATAGGTAGGTTACGTACGCTGATTGTGGGAGTTGAAGAGATACCCACTCGGCTAATATTGTCTCGATGCTCTTGATAGAGCTTTTTGAAGAACGGAAGATAATTCGGATCACGATAGGTTTGTTCAGACAGAACTTCCATGAAACTCACTTGTTGTTGATGCTCAGGCTCAATCACCGTTTCTAACTGAGGTTTGTATTGCGCTCGGTTTTTATGGTTCTGATAAGCCACCGAAATGAAAGGTGAATCTTCATCGACCAACCCCTCAATCAACCCTTGCTGTAAACCATCGACCGTCACTTGGACCGCAAAACGTTTTTGCTGTTGGGATTCTAAGAATTGAATGAGCGCATCAGGCTGGTCACTGAACGCTTGTTGCATCCAATCATCGAGCGCTTCTGCACGTTCTTCTTTAAACACAAATTGTCGATAAGCTTTAAGCAAGTTTAAGCGCACAAAATCAATGAGAGTGATGGTAAGAGCTTGTGCTTTGTTATTCGGCTTATCAGCGTTTTCTGGTTTGCCATCTTCTGCAATCGCCAGCATTGCAGACTTCATATCGCCGTCATCCATTCCCAATGCCGCTTTACCGATCAAATCAACGATGATCGGTTGAATCTGAGCGATGATCGCTAGATCTTCAGGGCTATTGGTTAAGTATGTGTAATTCGCAGGGAGCGTGTCCATATCCTGCCAGACACCAATTTCGAATAACGCATCGTAGATAACCACCATGTTGGCAATGAACTGTTCATCGATACGAATACCTTCATGATGTCCCGTTGCTTCAGTCGAGGTATCTGGCTCGTGATGCTCTGAGGTTGGCTTATCTCCAACATGATAGAGGCTATGTTCAAAGCCCTTTAGCGCCTGCTTATCATAAACCGTCGACAAGTAAGATTTGAACACATCTTCACTGCCCAAGCCTGAATAGCGGTCGTAATAACTATAGAGAAAATAACCCAAAGGAATTGAGTACGTCGGGTTAGATAACTGAGCAACGACTCTGGCTTTTGTTTTGACATCTAAAGGGAGAGCGAGAATATACGCATCTAATGTAACGCCACCAATGGTGAAAAGAGCTGCATCACGAGTGAGTTTGGCAGAATAACTTAGGCTTGAAAGCACCTGATTTTTCAACACTTCACTGGAGCTAAACACGCCACCAATGACGGGCGTTGTTGATATATCAGCGGCACTCGGAGCTGATGCAAGCGCCAACGATAAGGCACTGAATAAACTGGCGTAACTGCGAACGTGAGAATAAGAGCTCATCAAATTTCCTTTAGATCAACACACTTCTATAAATGCAGCGTATTGTTTCAGTTTGCATTTATTAGTCAACCTATGAAAACGTTTGTTTTCTGATTCGAAGAGCTCGAATACTCTTACAATCGCTTACCGCTACCGTCTTCCCACATCACTTCGCATTCGTCTTTAATGGCCGCTTTCAATAGTTCAACTAACGGGAAAGCTCGGCTACCGATATTAACAGGCGCTTCAACAACCTCTTCATTATCGTCATCGGTATTTTCTTGTTCTACCTGCTTGCTCTGCTCAGCGGCGATCGCAGCACGCAAATTACTTAACGCTTGAGAAACCTCTGAAGCATCAATTGCTCCTGGAATAGTGCCACTATGCCCAAGCATCTTAATGAACTGAAGACCGACTTCACCAAACATCGTGACGCTAGCATGAGCTTTGCAACTAAAGGTAATTAACATTATGAGCCTCTATCAAATTTAGGTATCTATAAACATTAGCTATCTACAAACTATGTTGAGTAACGTATTGGAAAGCAAGTAGATAATAGCCAAGTAACTTCCTGCAACTAGAACCGTGATTGTTTCACTAACGGATACATCTGCACCGTTAGTGACGCGCATCACTATTTATTATGAGTCACTCATCATTTAAATATGAAACCTTGATAGTAGTCACACTAAAAAGGTCACTAACACTCTGCTATGACTTTTATTTCATCTACTATTAACATCAATCATCAAAATCTTTGGCACAAATCACATGAAAAGGCTCGTCGGCAGACACCTAGAAGAAATGGCGGACATACGATCCACTCGCAAGCAAAAAATTGTCCACTCCTTTTCACTGGCTGCCGCTGCGTTATTCACATTCTACACTTGGGCTTACTTCCAAGGTCAGCATTACACTCTGTCAATTTTCGAACTGTGTTTTGCACTTATCGCTATCTCCAATGCATTTTACGTGAAAAAAGTCACTGCCGCTGAGTATTCAGAATTGATTCTAAGTGGTGTTCTGCTCGTTCAAGGAGTCATCCTATTCTTGTACAGTCACGCCATTCCCGAGCGGACACTCTGGCTCTACCCGATTTTGGCTGCCGTCATTTTCATAAACGATTTCAGAATTGGCATTATATTCAGTACCTCATTTTGTGTATTTATCAGCACCTTGATTACAGCTATGCCTAGCAGCTTTTCTTTACCTTTTAGCAGCTCACACCGGTTTATTCTTAGCTTATTTACAATGAGCTTGGTATGTCACACATCAGCTTATTACTACACAAAAGCCGTCAGTTATATTCAACGCCTATATAAAGAGGGGATTGAAGATCTGGCCTATAGAGACCAACTAACAGGCTTGGCAAACCGTTGGAGCTTTGAACGCTGGGCGACAGAAAAACTTGCGACAGTGGATAGTGAACGCTCACTGACTGCATTAGTTTTTTTGGACATAGATGACTTCAAAGGCATTAATGATAGCTACGGGCACGACGTCGGAGACAGTGTTTTGCAGCATTTTGCGAATCGTTTAAGCAACAACATCCGAACCAGAGACAGGGTAAGTCATGAATACGATTATTCGATTGCGCGCTTTGCTGGAGATGAGTTTGTTTTGATGCTCTACGATGTACCAACTCGCAAAGATCTAGACGGTATTTTAGATCGGATTTGTGGGCTATTCGAAAGTGGTTGCCAGACAAACGAGAGAATCAAGGAATTGACACTCAGTGTTGGGGTTTCGTTGTACCCGCAAGATGCTCAAGAATTACATGAGCTGACGAGATGTGCTGATAAAGCGATGTATGTTGCCAAACATTCAGGAAAAAATCGATACGCTTATTATCACGATAATCCCGTATCGACCTTGATAGAAGAGCTACCAACGAACCTCCCCTTCTCAGAATCGGAATCATCTGAGCTTGAAGGTTGTCTTGAAGCGAAGGTCGAAGGGAGCAATGTTACGTTATTAAAAACGCGTCCACGCTAGCCTGCCATATACATGGCCCATAAACTCACTAAGCCAATAACAATAATCCAAACGACTTGTCGTACTAAATTTCGATTTTCGTTCTTAGATTTAGCAACGGTTTTAAAAGCGGCTTGCTTAGCCGAGTGTATAAAAGGCCCATCTGCCTGGTGCTTTCTAACACGGCGCTTAACCGCTTTATTCGCAACCTCTGTAAAACGCTGACCTTGCTCCGTTGTAAAATCGTTATCAAAGCCCATCCGACCTTGCCTTTCGCCATGTTTTTGCTGTACTGCCATAGCGGCCTCCTTGGCGGTCTGCTCTCTATTCAAGTATAGACATAATTTCATATTCTTACCTGTTCAAAATTTTCGAATAAGTCACTCAACACTGTGCCATCTTCTTTTTAAATCAAATTACATAAACTACAGCTATTCAAGTTTATGAGGATTTCAAAATGACGAGTGTAAGAGCAGTAGATCATGTGATTGCAGCACACGCTACCTCCGATGGTGACGGCGTAAAAATACAAAGACTCGCTGGTTTCAATAACACGCGTTTCTCTCCATTTTTAATGATTGATGAACTTAAGTCGGATGAAAGCAAAGATTATGTTGGCGGCTTTCCTCCACATCCTCACCGTGGGATAGAAACGCTCACTTACATGCTGCAAGGTCACTTCCAGCACAAAGACCACATGGGGAATGTTGGAGAGCTTCGCAGCGGTGGTGCACAGTGGATGGCCGCGGGTCGTGGTGTGATTCACAGCGAAATGCCAATGATGGAAGAAGGTGCACTGCATGGATTTCAGATTTGGATAAACCAACCTGCAACACACAAGATGCTGCTAGCTCAGTATCACGATTTCCAAAATGAAAGCGTTACAGAGCACCAAAGTGAGCAAAGTGGTTTATTGAGAGTTATTGCGGGTGGATTCGAACTGCATAACCTAGCTGACCATGATGTAGAGGCTTTACGAACGCAAGGCCCACTGCAACAAACTGGTGTGCCGTTAAGCGTAGCGGATTGGCGATCTCATTCTGGGCAAAAAATAACATTAGGGACAAATGTTAATCACAATGCCATGACTTACGTGTACCGAGGCAGTATTAAGATCGGTGATAAAGTCATCAACCAAGGTCAACTTGCGTTACTCACTAAAGCTGACTTGCTGTCTTTGAGTAGTTTAGAAGATTCAGGTGTACTGATTTTTTCTGGTGAGCCGATTAATGAACCTGTTGTGCACTATGGTCCGTTTGTCATGAACTCGATGGAAGAAATTGAACAGACGATTCAGGACTTCAACAATGGCGTTTTTGAGACTTACTAATTGACGACGTCTTTGCGCTTTTAGCTTTGAATTGAAGTTAAAGATTGAAGAGATTTTGCAACGAACAACAATTTGGTCATCCATTTGATGACTGTAAAAACAAGTGACACTATCCACTGCCGGTTATTATCACTTATTTAACCACGCTCCTAGAGCGTGGTTTTTTTCTATTAAGCCATAGATAAACGATACTCTGGTTGAACGAACTCAGGCCTTCCTACAAGTATTCACACAGGTAAGCTGTCGCTTCTTTAACCTGTAAATCGAATGAAGAGTCACCCGCAACGTCAAAAGACTCACCAGATTGGAATGTAGTCCAATCGTCATCGCCAACACGCTTTACAATTAAAGCACCTTTAACAACAGTCATCTTTTCCGGAGCTGCAGTACCGAATGTGTATTCACCAGCGGCCATCACACCAACACTCACATCAGCACCAGACTGGTTAAACGCTAACGACTTAACACCGCCTTCAAAGTATGTATTTTCTTTAATCATTGTACTTCCTTGTTATCTCAAAATTGCATTACTAGGCTCAACGAATAAGCCTATGCGTAAATTTAGGTGCTAATTGTTTTAACCAATTCGAGACTGTCCTACAAGAAATAAATGAATATAGCTTAGGATCTGTTGACCTTTCGAAGTTAAATTTCGTTCGAGATGAAATCATTTTAGGCGTGGCATTGGGTATACAACCTAATCATTCTAAGTAAATATTCCTTAACAAAGCATGAAGACTGAATGTGTGGGTAAAAAATCACTGAGGCAGTTTGATTCAAAAGAACATTCGATCCTGCTTCTAACTCTTATAAGAACCTTTGCAACCTATCGTTTTATTTTATAGAATCATCACCAGTATGAGTAACTAAAATGAAGAGATAATGGCTAAAAATACCACGAAAAGCAGCGATATATTGGCCAATTCGTTACTCTACGCCTTCTTAATGGCTGGCTTTATGATTGCCCTCTCCGTCGGCTATTTTGGCTACCAAGCCTACCAAAAATCTGTAAGCCCAAGTAACGTCCATGGCACATGGATCGAGATTGGTGCTCCACCTTACAAAACAGATATTCTTACACTTTCCGATGATGGTGTGATGATGAACTATCGTTTCATCAGTACCTCGTTTGATTTTGATGGTAACGATGTCACGATCAATACAGGTTCAGGCCCAACGATTTATACCATTAGCGGTACCTACAATTCACCTCGTTTAAAGCGGCTAGTGCCGAACACACCATCCAAACAATTCATAAAAGAAGGGTATGAAGATACTGTAGCGGGTGAGACTCAAGGACTCATGCAGCAACGACGCTCAGTATTAGCTGAACAATTCAAAAAATAATACTTTCAACAGCGCTTTGTTTAGTAACCCCTCTTACATCAATACTACCTGCCCCTTACAAGCACCGGTATGACGAGCTTAAGATTGTGATGCCGCTTCAGTTTGCGATATTTAATAATAGCTTACCGCACTTTTTCATAACTTCATGTCGTGTAATTTCACTTATGAGACTTTCCTTCTGAGTGCGGTTTATTTTATAAAACATGGACTCAGCCTCTCATTCATTAAGCAACAGAATTGTAACAAGATACAATTTTTTAGTTGTCCATCGAAAACGGATTTATTTTCAGTCATGAAATTAAAACTCTCTCGAATACTGACGGGGAAGCTCCTTCAAAACTGACGGGAGCCGATTCTAGGACCACTTGGTTCTAAACCTTCAAGGAATGAGAGAAATAGTATGATTCGTATAAACACCTGTGCTGCGAGTATTGCTCTAGCGCTATCTGGTACAGCATTGGCCGCGCCAACAGCACCTAGCATTGATATGTACGGTTCCAACAACCTACAGTTTTCTAAAATTGAACTCGCGATGGAAACCACCTCTGGCTACAACCAGATGGTTAAATATCACGATAAAGCAAAAGTCGACGTTAAGTTCAACCAATGGAGCGGAACGTCAGGAAACACGTACAACATCTACTTTGATGGCGTTAAAGTAGCCACAGGCCCAATCACTGGCAGCCAAACCACAGCTTCATTCGAATACGGCCAAGGCGGCTTATTCGATATGGAAATCGAAGCGTGTGACGAAACAGGTTGTAGCAAAAGCGCACCCGCTAAAATCACGATTGCCGATACCGATGGATCACACCTAGCACCACTTGCGATGAATGTGGATCCAAACAACAAGTCATACAACACAGACCCAAACACGGTAGTCGGTACTTACTTTGTTGAGTGGGGCATCTATGGCCGTGATTACACAGTCGATAACCTACCTGCTGACAATTTGACCCATATCCTTTATGGCTTCATCCCAATTTGTGGTCCTAACGAATCAGTAAAATCAGTGGGCGGCAACAGTTACAACGCACTCATGACAGCATGTCAGGGCGTTAACGATTACGAAGTGGTGATTCACGACCCTTGGGCGGCTTTCCAAAAGAGCTTCCCGCAAGCGGGTCATGAATACAGCTCCCCTATCAAGGGCAACTACGCAATGTTGATGGCGCTAAAACAGCGTAACCCTGATTTGAAGATCATCCCATCGATTGGTGGTTGGACGCTGTCTGACCCATTCTTCGACTTCACAACTAAAGCTAACCGAGACACCTTCATTGCATCGGTTAAGAAATTCCTTAACACGTGGAAATTCTACGATGGTGTAGATATTGACTGGGAGTTCCCTGGTGGAGGCGGTGCGGCGCCAGACCTTGGTGACCCTGTGAATGATGGCCCAGCTTACATTGCACTGATGGCAGAACTGCGCACTATGCTTGATCAACTAGAAGCGGAAAACGGTCGTACTTACGAGCTAACATCAGCGATCGGTGTTGGTCACGATAAGATTGAAGACGTGAACTACGGCGAGGCTATCCAGTACATGGATTACATCTTTGCAATGACTTACGACTTCTACGGCGGTTGGAACAACGTTTTAGGTCACCAAACAGCACTCAACTGCGGTAACTTCATGCGCCCTGGTCAATGTGATGGCACAGGCCTTGATGAAAATGGCGAACAGTACACTGGCCCTGCTTACACCACAGACAACGGCATCCAATTGCTTCTTGCGCAAGGTGTTCCAGCGAACAAACTTGTGGTTGGTACAGCGATGTACGGTCGTGGTTGGGAGGGTGTATTACCGTCATCACTTTCAGATCCTAGCGATCCAATGACAGGCGTGGGTAATGGCAAACTAACCGGCAGCTCTGCGCAAGGCGTATGGGAAGATGGCGTTATTGACTACAAAGGCATAAAAGCGAACATGCTTGGTGCAAACAACCAAGGCATCAACGGCTTTGAATATGGCTACGACGAAATGGCAGAAGCGCCTTACGTTTGGAACCGTACTTCAGGCAAGTTGATCACATTTGATGATGACCGCTCAGTGAAAGCAAAAGGCGCATACGTTCGTAGCCTTGGCCTTGCGGGTCTATTCTCTTGGGAAATTGATGCGGATAACGGCGATATCCTAAATGCGATGCATGAAGGTCTAGCAGGTGGAACTACTGACCCTGTAAACCGTAAACCAACCGCAGCAGCGGGTGCAGATCAATCGGTTGAAGGCCCTGCTTCTGTTTCTCTAGACGGTAGCACTTCAAAAGACAGTGACGGTACGATTGCGAGCTACGCTTGGTCACAAGTAAGCGGTACGGCGGTAACGCTAGCCAGCGCGAATGCGGCTGTTGCGAGTTTCGATGTTGTGGAAGTCGCACAACAAGAGACTCTGACATTCAGCCTAACCGTAACAGACAACGAAGGCGCAACGTCAACAGACACAGTTGTTGTCACGGTAAACCCTAAGGACACAGGCCCAAGCAACACCGCTCCGGTAGCAGTGGTTGCAGCTCCGGCTGAAGTCAATGCGGGTGACGTTGTTGTGGTTGATGCTTCGGCTTCGAGCGATGCGGATCAAGACACATTAACCTTCACGTGGGATTTACCAGCAGGTATTAACGCAACAGTACAAGGCGCTTCAGTAAGCTTTGTCGCAGCGGAATACACGCAAGACACGGTACTGAACTTCTCTGTGACAGTGAGTGATGGTACAGATACATCAGTCGCGGCTACTTCAGTGAAAGTTCTTAAGAAAACCACAGGCGGCGGTACTTGTACTAACGCTTGGGATTCAAATGCGGTCTACACTGGCGGCGACCAAGTAACTCAAGGCGGTAAGGTTTGGGAAGCGAAATGGTGGACAACTGGTGAAGATCCAACAACGACAGGCCAATGGGGCGTGTGGAAAGAGATCGGCCCAGCAAGCTGTGCTAACTAAAAGTAGGGTTTAGCTAAACATTAACTAAACACCTAAAAGTAAAGGCCAACCAGATAACCTCTGGTTGGCCTTTTTATTATGTTTTCTTAATTGGCGTTCTACTTGCTTGATTCGTTAAACTTAGCCAATCAAGTTATCAAAACTCTCAAACACTTGCGGGCACTTCATCACTCGTCCGTGGCCTTGGCCTTGAGTCGCGATTAAGGTGACAAGATCCATTTCATAGGCTGCACGCTTCGACACATCAAACTTAGTAAACTTATCTTGTTCATCATGAACAATGATAGTTTGAGACTCACGAAGCGCTAGCTTTCCATAAGGATCAACAGATTGAATCGGGTAGTTAAATTGCTCTTCTACTTCTCCGACTACCGCCTCAAACAGTTTCATTGAGTAACCAGAACGAGCAACACTGCCAAATAGGTTTTCTAGATAATCCAGTACAGGTGCAATCAGCAATAACGGCTTGTTTTCCAATTTAACGTGCTTACATTCCAATGCAGACGCGGTACCCATGCTGTGACCGACCAAACCTGCTACCTCTCCCACTGAATCGAGAATGGCTTCAAGACCGTTCACAAACGCTGGGATATGACCATGTACGCCATCACTGCCACCGTGCGCCGGGTGATCATAAGCCAGAGCCGTAAAACCTTTGGCTGCAATATGTTCCATCAGAGGGAAGAACTGACTCGCGGTGCCAGACCAACCATGAGTCAGAACCCAAACTGGACCCGTGCCCAAAGAATACGTTTTTAAGACGCCATCACGACCTTTGATTTCACTCTTGATAAGCCCTTGCGGATCGGCATTTTTCTGCTCAGTACGCATTGGAGTGAGCAGCAGCTTACGTGCCGTTTTCTTTGCGTGGCTCGGTGCTAGGATGTAGTGCAGATTGGTTGTAGCGCCAATCAAGCTACGCTTGAAGCTGAACTTGTTCGATGTATTGAAATAGATTTTGTCACTCATGACCGTTCCTTGTATCGCCATCATTATTGGCGGATCGAGCTCGGCCCTAAAAATCGAACGACCGTGCTATTTGTTAGTATAAAAAATGGCGATAGCGCTGTTTATGACGGCTTGCCGCCACTTCTCTAAAATTTTGTTGTAAACCTTACTTCAGCAAGACTCACATGATTTGCGAGTTAACCTTCTGTATGTATTAAACCGCTTTCCAACTGGCTACCAAGCGCTCGACACCACTCCAAAAATGAGTGTGGCTCGCTTGTTGCCCTCGTAATGAGTAGAACAAGTTCGCACTTAAATAGAGACCGTACAACTCGAAGGTTGCCTGTTTCGGGTCTAAATCAGTTCTGAATTGTTTGCTTTCAACCGCTTTTGCTACCTGAATCGTCAAGTAATCAATCCACACTGAAATGGTTTTTTGCAGTGCCTTCTGAATCACAGAGGTTTCGCTGCCTGCATCTTTCCAAGCATCAATAAACATGCAGCTGCCTTGGAATGAATGATTCCAACCCAACCAATTGTCGAGCAACTGTTTCAATTTCGCTTCGATATCACCATCCCCCAGCTCTCTTGCGGGAATAATGACTCTCTCAGTGAATATGGCGTTGGAGTACTCGAGTACAGAGAGTTGCAGGTTTTCTTTAGAGTTGAAGTGCGCAAACAATCCACTCTTAGACATGCCACACTGCTTGGCTAACTCGCCAATCGTCAAACTCTCAAGCCCATTCTCACTCGCAAGCGCGAATGCATGGCTCAAAATATACTCTTTGGTTATCTTTCCCTTGCTCATTATTCACCAATAATAAATCTCATGTTTCATTTTTAGCACGTTCGTTCTTTTTTTCAAGGTTTTTTACTTAACCCTTGGTATTCATTTTGTCTTATCAAAGAACTGTGGAAAAATGCGACAGTATTCAAAGGAAATTGAAATCGACTAACAAAGGAAAAACAATGAACACACTTTGGGAACAGTTTGCGTTTTCGGCGTCAGTAACAGGCCCTATCTGTTTAATGCTGTTTCTTGGTGTGATGCTCAAGCGAATCGGTTTGATCAATGATAATTTCATTGATGTCGCGTCCAAAGTGGTGTTTCAAGTCACCCTACCCGCGATGCTATTTCTGAGTATTGTTCAATCGAATCACAACTTTTCAGCCAGTAGCGCGTTAGTTGCGTTTGGCGTCATCGCTAACTTTGTCTTTTTCTTGTTCACGATTTTCTCAACCAAGTTGGTATTCAAAAGCTCTAAAGATCAAGGTGTGATCATCCAAGGTGGATTCCGCGCTAATACCGCGATCATCGGCCTCGCCTACGTGGCTAATATTTATGGCAACCAAGGCGTGGCATTGGCTGCTATCTATGTCGCATCTCTGACCGTACTGTATAACATTCAAGCCGTGATAGCACTGACACCCAAAGGCAAAGACACCGGCGCTAAAGCCATTAAAGTGATCGCCAAGTCCATCACCAAAAACCCGTTAATCATCGCTATTTTCTTAGCAGTCGTCTTCTATGCACTTTCAATTCCGATTCCAAAAATGGTGACTGATGCTGGGCAATACTTTGCCAACATGACTTTGCCTTTGGCTCTACTTTGTACTGGTGGTTCTCTAGATATTAGTTCGCTTAAACAAGAAAAGTTGTCTACGTGGTTCGCCTCTAGTTACAAGTTAATCGCGTCACCTTTACTGACTACACTGGCTGGCTGGTACTTAGGGTTTGAAGGGCTCGATCTCGGACTTATCTTCTTGATGAGCGCAGCACCAACGGCAGCGGCAAGCTATGTTATGGCGCGTGCGATGGGAGGAAACTCAACACTCGCGGCTAACATCATCGCTCTTACTACTGTTGTTTCTCTTATCACTTGTACACTAGGTATATTTGCACTCACTGCAATGGATTTAATATAGCTGCGACAGGCTTCAAAAAACCGACACAAGCCTTGAAACAAAGGTCATAAGCCTTGATTTAGGACTAACTGGTTGGGCATAAAGGCTGCTAGATTTCGTAAAAATTTTACTGAGAGATCTGATATGTCTTCCGTTCAACATACGCCTTCACAACACATCGCCAGTATCGAGTTAGGCAGAGTGATTGCTATCTTGGCGATCATTGGTTTGCACGGCCAAATGGCACTCACTTATTGGCAAATAGATGAGGTGCCTTGGATCGGTTATGTGCTCAACCAAACCGCTCGTTTTGCCGTGCCTCTGTTCTTCCTTATTTCAGGCTATCTGATTCAACCTAAGCTCACAGCATCACCTTGGACAGCCTTCATCAACTACTCCAAACCACTACTCAAAGTTTGGTTGGCATGGAGCATCATTTGCTTAGTGATGCCATTCAATCTCGCGAAAGTAGAAGAGTTTGGCTATCTAGGCGAACGTGAAGGCTATTGGGGTTTCTTAATGAATACCCCACTCAACTCTTTCTTAGAGGGTGGGTTGGTACATTTATGGTTCATTCCCGCCCTTGTGTGCGCGGTTTTGATCATCGCCTTAATGGTAGAGATGAAACTCGATAAGCTTTTACTACCGGTGGCCATTCTGCTTTACGTCTATGGTGTATTTGCGGGCAGCTACACAAGCTTAACCGACCTTAGTGCCCCTTTCTTCACGCGTAACGGTCCGTTCTTCAGCACGTTAATGGTGACCTTAGGTTTCCTCATTCGTCAGCATCAATGGAAAGTGTCCTCAGCCAAAGCATTAGGGTTATTGGCGTTAGGCATGGTCATCCACTTTGCCGAAGCGGCATGGCTAACCCAATTTGATATCGCCTTTAATATTCACGATTTCTTGTTTGGTACAGCTTTGTGGGGGATTGGTGTGTTCATGTGGCTTTTAGCTAATCCAAACATCGGCGATTACGCATGGCTTCACGCTATCTCGAATCGTATGCTGGGTATCTACGTTTGCCATCTGTTGATCATTATTTTGCTATTCAATGTCTGCGGAGTATTGGGCATCACTGAACTCGCTAAAGACATTACCGTGTTCTTCGGCACCTTTACCCTGAGCTTTATATTGATCGCTGGTATAGAAAAAACGCCACTGCGCCACTGGTTACTTCGTTAGTGCTCATCTAGCCAACGACGTATTACAGGCCTAGTGACAATCCTCAGTCTGTAATTTGCCTTGATGCAACATTCTTTTCTGCAACGAGGTTCGCCTTGCCAGTGAAAGCACTAACTCGCTTTCACTGGCAACTTTAAACTTCAACATCCCTTTCCCTCTTATGCGTTACTCTCTTTTAACCACTGACGTGGCGACACACCCGATACATGCTGAAATGCGCGTGAGAAACCTGAATAACTGTTGTAACCGACTTCATCGGCAACCCAGTTGATGGGCTTATTTTGCAGTAGCAGAGATTGAGCAACGGAAACACGCCACTTTTGCACGTAATCTCCCGGTGTTTCACCCACCTCACGCTTGAACGCCTCAATAAACTGAGTACGAGACATCAAAGCCAGTGACGCCATTTCTGCAACCGAAAAATGACGAGCAGGCAACCGGTGAATAGCGGTCACCACAGCAGCAAGCCTTGGGTGTGCAAGAGCAGAGAAAACGCCGCTATCGATTTTTTGTTGTTCAATGAGATGACGAAAAATCAACGCCATCAACGCATCACTCAACTTGTCCATTAGGTATTGCTGCCCTGACGATTGTTGTCCTGAAGATGCTTGCCCCGACTCTCGAAACAGCACCTCAATCACAGGCATTAAGTTCGGTGCATCTTCAAACGGAATAACTATCATGTCGGGCAGAGCCGATAATAAAGGATTCATCTGCCCTGAACGATACTCCACGTTCGCACACACAAGCTCTGCACCTTCTCCCACACCTTCAATTACATGTGGTGTGCTATTCGGCAGATAAATAATACAGGGCTGAGAAAGCTGCCTGCATTCCGTATGAGCACCAGATAAGGTCAACTCCCCCGAACTTAATACATGAAGGTGCCCTTCTTTGCCTTGTTGCGCGTTAAATGACGACACCCCACACAGGTTTCCAGAATAGAAAACGCCAGTGCGTATCGAGAAGTGTTCCATTAATTGTGACAGCAGATCCATGCACCCTCCGAACGATTCGCTTAGTTTTTAGTTCTTTTGTCCCTCTATAGACCGGACGAGTGGGCTAAATTATTTCAAACAAGATAACCAACACTGACAAGGAACTTGATATGTCACACATGAAATCGACCAGTCAAAAAATCACTCTATTGGCCGCGTTACTAGGAACCAGCTTTTCGTTAATGGCAGCAGACCTTGATATGAGTGTCGACAACAATGATCTCGCCATTAAAGGTTATGACCCTGTTGCTTACTTTGCCAATGAGGGGCCAGTTAAAGGCACATCTGAATTCACAGCGACTTATAAGAATGCGATTTATAACTTTGTGAGCAGTGAAAACCGAGATGAATTCCGATCTAACCCATCGGCTTATGCACCTCAATATGGTGGCTATTGTGCCTTTGGTGTGGCAATGGGTAAGAAATTTGAAACGGACCCACTAGCTTGGAAAGTAGAAGGTGGGAAGCTGTACTTAAACTTAGATAAGTCAGTTCAAAAGCGTTGGCTGGAGAATACGCAAGAATTCATCCAAGACGCCAACAGCAATTGGACCACGATCAAAACCGTCGAAGCCTATAAGCTCTAGGTTTTAAGTTCTAAGTTCTAAGTTCTAAGTTCTAGCCTTCAACGTTTATCCATTGCCCACGAACAAAACGGAAGAAACCGAACGCTTCCGTTTTTATTTTCACGGCTCAAATACAAATAAGCAGCCAATTATTGATAACACCAAGATAAACAGCGATGTAACGCTCAAACCAGAGAGAAATCAGTGCGATTTCAGCACGAATCAAAACCATTTTTATTCTATACTCCTAAAGATAAGCTTTTCTTTTCATGGAAGAATAATGATATTACCTAGGATTTTAGCAATCGGACTCTATGCTTTATCAACACTGACTTACGCTGCTCCATGGCAGTTCGTAAAAAGTGAAGATGGCATCATCATTGATAAGAGACCTCACACTGAAGGCTTGGTAGAAATACGAGCACAAATGCAAACGCCCACCACTTATTCTGGTTTTTTGCTGTTATTGGAAGACAGCGCGAACGTGCCAAACTGGATAGATAACGTATCGGAAAGTCGTGTTTTGATGCAGATATCTGAGGATGAAAATATCGTCTATACCCAGTTCAAAGCGCCTTGGCCTGCCAGAGATCGCGATATGGTGACCTACTCAAAATATAGCATCGAGGATGGGCAGTTTGTCTTGTCGATCAAGGATGCGTCTGATTATTTGGCGAAAGAGTCGGGGTACATTCGAATTTATGATGTAGATGCCTTATGGACTCTGCAACCGCTCACCAATGGTAATACCTATATCACCTATACCGCTTACGCGAACGCAGGTGGCATCCTGCCAAATTGGTTAATGAACAAATTATCGATTGATAGTGCACTGAGCACGTTTAAAGGGCTAAAAGAACAATTACAGAAGTACCAAGGCCAGCAGCACCCTAACCTGCCAAGTGAGTCTCGCTAGCGATACCAGTCGATGGGTAGATAACTAGGTAGCTAAGTAAGTGGTAGATAAATAGATACTAAGGCCTTCTAGCGAGGTCGCGAGCTAAGATAAGTGCTAAACCAAACACCTGAAGAAACAGGGCAATATTCTTGTAGAAAGCCATTTTTTCATCGAGCCTTTGGATTAATTCAACCAAGGTCAGATTATCCAAATAGTAGTCATCAATTCGTGCTCGTTGGGCTTCTTGAGCACTGTTTATCAGCATCATAAGCTTGGGTAAATTAGCCAACGAGATGGCTGGCACCTCCTCACTCACCCAACTCCGGAGTTGGCCGCGCAGCGCTTCATCGAGGATGGTGGCAGGTTGAGCGGTTTCTGTTGAGGGTTTATCTAGGTGGATCAGAATGGCTTCACGCTTGCGCTCTAAGGTTTCGATCGTATTCCAGGCCAGTTGTATTGAGTACACATTACCGTATTTACGATCGTTGTATTCCGATTTTTCCGCTTCAATTTTGTCGAGCACCAAGCTCGACATGACAATAGCCATGACGTTCAGTATGAGACCTGCAAGGACAATCGCCCAAGCAGGGGGAAGGCGCAATGCCATAATGCTCCCTAGAACATTTTATCAAAAGGTAGGTAAGCTAAGTTTAGGACAATCAAAGAGATCATGCAGATAAGCGTCAACACCATGCCCACTTTTCTACCCTTTAAGTTTTTTGCCAGAATACCTTTTGCATGAATCACACGCCCCAGAATAAATGCAACACCAATGGCATGAATAAGCCACACACTGGCACCATTCATCTCCAAAAAGCCCATCAAAATAACCGTAATTGGGATGTAATCCATTGCATTACTTTGTGCGGAACGTGCTATCTGTAGCGACTCAACACCGCCATCTGCATGAGCAACCAGATTGATTCGTCTTTGCTTAATGACTTCTATCGCCAACCAAATCATTACGACCGTCAGCAAGGCTGCGTAAAGTGCTGTAACCATTATATTTTCCTATTACTTTGAGTTTGTTGAGCGTATTTCGCTCACCTATCGACGGATGAGTTCGACAACGAATGATATTCGCGCCCGAAAATTTGTAAGAGATCTCTCACACCGAACGTAAGAGATCACAGTCAAGCTTCGCAGAAAAAAGTAAAATTACAAACCCAACCCCTTGTTTTATATGAATCCACGCATATTTATTTTAGTTAACGAGGATATTTATTTCCTAAGGCTAATTGCGAATAAAGCCTCCAAAGTGTTTAATACTCATGTCGACAGGGAGTTGGCAAGAACAGGAAAAGCCTAACGGATTAGGTATCTTCAGGATGAAGATTTGATGGCTTAGGATGAGTGATCAGCAAGGAAGTTTTACTCTAGGATAGAGTCACTTGTCAGGATGATGAGTTAGCATGGACACCGCTAGGAAGGCGATGGATTGGATAGGTTAAAGGATTTAGCCAAATCAAGGAACGATGCAAGGAGCATACGTGACCTTATTAAAAAATAAGTAACAACGTCAGTAGCAGGATGGCTACGAAAAAGAATAAACCCCGTTTGGTGAAAGCCAAACGGGGTTTCTTTTTTCAACATCGAAAAGCTATTAGTAACTGATCGTTCAAATAGTAGCTAATCGTTCAAAGCCACGTTACAAAATAATGTTCATCAAAAACATAGCACCAAACGCATTCAATACTGAAATCGCGATCATCACAGGGATATAACGACCTTCAGTACCAATTGGTCCCATGATGCGTCCCATATATTGCACCTGAGAACCCATCAAGTAGATAGCTGGCGCCAAAATAGCAATATGGTTGCCGTTCAAAATGCCTTGGTCAAATAGCGTGATAACCACACCGACTGCACCACCCATCGACATCCACGCGCCAATCAATACTGCTGCCGCTTCGCCCGGTAAACCAAATACCGCCATGATAGGTGCAAACACACTACCCATCAGATCCAGTGCACCAGTAATCTGCAACGCCTTAATAATCACAAACGCCATCAGAACATTAGGTACTGTAGAGGTTGTCGCAATAACCCAGCCTTTCTTAGCACCTTCAACGAAAATATCAGTAACCATTGGTTTCTTTGCTTTAACTTCGCTCATTATGCTACTTCCTCTTCCAGTTTTTGTTCTTTGTCTGATTTTGTTTTGTCTTCTTTACCTTCAGTAATATTGAGGTAAAGGCGGAATAAGTTCGCACCAACAAACTTGAAGATAAACATCACCGCAACAGCAAGACCAATTGACGATGTCACTGCCAAAGAACCATCCATCGCCGTTAGAGTGAACAACACCGCACCTGAAGAGAAAAAGTTAACGATCGCCGCACCCGCAGTAAACTGGAACATGGTGAACACATCGGTTTCACGCTTAGTCAAATGCCCTTCATCTTTGAGCTGACGTGTCATCGCAGCACCCGCATCGGTACTTTGCAGAGAAGCAATCAGTGCCAAGCCTGAGTTGCCCGGAATACCCATTAAAGGACGAAGTAGTGGAGTTAGTAGTTTACGAGCCGCGTCCAGTGCACCGTAGTGCTCAAGTACGTTAATCATGCCCAATGCAAACATCACGGTCGGAATAAGTGTCAATGCAAAAATGAAACCGTCGCGCGCACCACTACCGCCTTTACCACGCAGTGACGTCGTTGCCGCTTGGATACCATCAGCCGACTCACTCACATCGTAAGCGACCTTACCAAATGAACCGTTGAGCGTCGTAAAATCGAGCACTCCATACCATTCATTGGACTGCATTAAGCCTGAAAAGAACACAATCGCGAACGCGAGTGCGATATAGCTGCCGATCGTGACTTTACGATCGGTTTTGGTTGGATTAGTCATAAGGACCTCTATACATCTCGTTTATGTGGAACATAACACGTATAGATAGTGCAAACTAATGAGCAAAAGGTTAATGACCAAAATCAAATAGTGCATCGGTTTAAATAAAAGAACCAAAGCAACATATAAAACTGTGATTCAAATTTTAAAGTAGAGGTATACGCTAAAAAAATTAGAATATTTCTCATACAAAACTAAACAAACCTAGCTTCAACACCGCAATCAAAAACGCACATAATCGCCACAATAATCAGGCTTCGAATAGAAAGTTCAAAAAAATCTTTCATCGTGATCTCACGTTTTCACCCAATCTACTGTTTTCTATATAATCTATTGAATTATTAAGATATCTATCACACTGAACAGGGTTATTTAGGTCTACGCTTTTACCCGTGTTAATAACTTATTAACTTCGGAGCGTAATCCATGTTAGGTATCCAGCTTTCTGCTGTTCTCTCTTTATTATTTTTTTCTACGGTAGCAGGCGCTGCCACTTCTCAGTTGGGAGAGCCGCTCAAACTAACCAGTTCATTTGCTGGCTACCTATCGCTGACCATTTTCGTTGTCGCCTACATCGTGGTGATGATGGAAGAATACCTAAAACTCCGAAAATCCAAGCCAGTTCTACTTGCAGCGGGCCTAATCTGGATAATCATTGGTTTTACCTACCAAGAACACAACCTTGTTGAAGTCGCCAAACAAGCGCTCGAACACAACCTGCTGGAATATGCCGAGCTATTACTCTTTCTACTCGTCGCCATGACATACATTAGCGCCATGGAAGAGAGGAGACTGTTTGATGCGCTGCAAGCGTGGATGGTAGGCAAAGGCTTTAACTTTCGCTCTTTGTTCTGGATAACCGGTATTCTGGCCTTCTTTATCTCACCGATCGCAGACAACCTCACGACAGCTCTATTGATGTGCGCTGTGGTTCTTAAAGTGGCAGGTTCTAATCCTAAATTCGTCAACCTAGCCTGCGTGAATATCGTGATAGCCGCCAATGCTGGCGGTGCATTCAGTCCATTCGGAGACATCACAACACTCATGGTGTGGCAGGCTGGTTATGTGAGCTTTAGTGAGTTCATTCCTTTGTTTATTCCTTCGGTGATGAATTACCTCGTCCCTGCGTTGATCATGTCTTACTTTGTACCCACCACTCAGCCCGACACAGTCCATCAACACGTTGAATTAAAACGTGGTGCGAGGCGCATCGTATTCTTGTTTATTATGACAATAGCGACCGCTGTTGCTTTCCATGCCGTACTCCACTTCCCTCCAGTAATGGGTATGATGATGGGGCTCGCCTATCTGCAGTTCTTTGGCTATTACTTACGCAAGACTTTGCCCAACTCACTCGCCAAGAAAAAGGCAGTGGCGATCGCCAATAACGATGAAGGCGCCCTGAAGCGACTCGGTTCTGTTGTGCCGTTCGATGTATTTCGAAGAGTTTCTCATGCCGAATGGGACACGCTTTTGTTCTTCTACGGCGTGGTAATGTGTGTCGGTGGCTTGAGTCTACTTGGTTACTTGGAATTAGCTTCGGGCGTGATGTATAGCCAGTGGGATCCAATTTGGGCCAACGTCATGGTGGGGATCTTATCGGCTATTGTCGATAACATTCCGGTGATGTTTGCCGTGTTATCCATGGAACCCCAAATGTCGATGGGCAACTGGCTACTGATCACCCTAACCGCAGGCGTTGGCGGCAGCTTATTGTCTATTGGTAGTGCCGCTGGTGTTGCATTGATGGGGGCGGCGCATGGAAAATACACCTTCTTTGGCCACTTAAAATGGATGCCAGTAATCATGATTGGTTATGGGGTCAGTATCGCCGCTCACCTATGGCTGAACGGTGATATGTTCTAGCCTAATGCATATCAACTAAAGGCTTATCAACACGTGTCCAGACGTTGCTTAACTGCACTGCTGGACACTGGTTGCAGGTTAACACCGCTCCTTCTTGTTGAATGCGCATCATCAACCCAGAATCCACTCGGCTATTTCCTGAATTCAACTCGATGTTAATCAAATCATTTTCAATACGATAAGTTCTAGTGACCGTGTTACCGATTGTTTGATAGGTCATTTGTCCTGACTCAAAAAGTAGATAGCTGTTATCGTCCGCGTTCTCATACATCCCTTTGAACAAAACAAGCTGCGGTACTTCAAAGGGGCGACTAGTATCAGTTAAACAACCGGTCAGCAATAACACACTAGTGAAAGCTATTATCAGAAAATGATGGTTATTCATTTGGGCATCCTTGCCTAAAAATCATGGCTAAATAATATGCAACCAAATCATTATTTTCCAGAAAGTAGCGAATTTATTGCAAAGTCACGTTTTTATTGCAGAGTCACGCTGGGATCTCTTAATGTTCCTCCTGAGTCGTACAAACCTTCAACCTTAACCGATAGAACAGCGTTTCAAGTTGCTAGCTCAGTAGCTTTCTAAGCTTACTTACTTTCTTCCCTCAATCACTAACAAACGCTGTTTACGCTCTACCCCCCCCGCATAACCCGTCAGCTTTCCATTTTTACCTATCACACGATGACACGGCACAATCACAGACACCGGATTTTTGCCATTCGCCAAACCCACTGCACGCACCGCTTTTGGGTTACCAATCGCATCAGCTAATTGAGCATAGCTCCATGTTTCTCCATAAGGAATGGTCATCAGCGCTTGCCAAACCGACTGCTGAAACGGAGTGCCCTTGGCTGCGATCGGCACAGAAAACTGGATAGCTTCACCAGCAAAATAGCGATTGAGCTGTTTGATAGCCAACGCAAAGATCGGAAAGCTATCATCTTGAACACCTAACTGTTCGGGCTTGGTAGTGTGAGTTTCAAACCAAAGGCCGAGCAGCCCTTCATCGTTCGCCTGTAACGTCACGGTTCCTAGTGGACTTTGATAATAAGTAAAACGGTTAGTCATAATCTCTCCTAGCTTGGTAATTCCGATGTTTATTCATTGCTTCTATATCAGATAGGTATCTCTATTCCACTTGAAACATCGTTTAAGACTGATTCCAACAATGGAACGTGGCGTAACTTCCCCAAGGCGAAACACTCTCTGTATTAATGGTAGGGCGATGCTCGATGAATTTCTTCACCACCAAATCGCCTACTAGCAAGTGGTTAGGTTCACTGAGCCCGCGCAGCAGCGCATATTGAATCGTCCAAGGACCAATACCTTTGAGATCAATCCACTTAGAAGGATGCTCAGCTTCGTTATCGACCATGTATTGGGCAAAACGCTTTAAGGTTTCCTTACGACTTCCCGGCATCCTTAGAAAGCTCACATCAGCATCAGCTATTTGTTTAGGTGTAGGGAAATACGCTTTCTCTGATGAATCAGCAATTTGTTGTAAGTCAGAGCACTCTTGTGAATTAGCTTGCTCTTGTGAATCAAACACCTGATATGAACCTGAGAGCTTTCGCACCAACAAGTTGAGCTGACCAATGGCCGCTGTTACCGAGACTTGCTGCCCGAGAATCGCTCTTACTCCGGCTTCCCAAGCACTCCACACACCAGGGATACGAATACCACTCTTAGCCACCAAGTTGGGATCAATGGTGCTAAAGAAATCTTCAACTTTGCTGATATCAACATCAAGGTCGAACATACGTCGAATATTGGCGATCAAACTTCTTAATTGGCTCATATCATCCAACTCAAACTCAATATCCAAACTGCTCTCTTTGGCTAAAGTGGCCTTGAACCAGCCCTTCGAGCCGTTCACGTTCACTGTGCGTTGGTAATAACCGTCGCCCACCTCTTCTAAGCCTTCGATCATTCGTCGTCGATAAAAGCCCAGCAAATGATCCCAGTCCAACGGGCCATGGAAACTGAGTTGGATATGATTACTTAGATTGTTACTTGGCTTAGCTCTTCGTATTTGACTTGGCGAAAGCTGAAGCTCTTTTTGAAAGGCATCATTGAAGCGGCGCGTGCTGTTAAAACCACTCGCAAAACCGACATCGGTAATGCTCATGCTGCTGGTATGCAGTAACTGCTTGGCAAACATCAATTGGCTATAAAGGCTATATTGCTTCGGTGACACCCCGATGTAATTGTCGAACAAGGTTCGTAAATAACGATCTGAGATGCCTAGTCGAGTGGCAAGGTCGACAATCGACCCCGAATTCAGCGCACCGTTGTCGATTAATTGCATAGCTCGCAGAAAGGTAGTTTCAACACCTTTCCAAGCCGGAGAAAAAGGCGCGCTGTCTGGTCGGCAACGTAAGCATGGGCGATAACCCGCTTTCAAAGCCTGAGCTTGATGAGAAAAGTATTCGACATTTTCTTCTTTGGGTGGACTTGCAGGGCAAATAGGGCGACAAAAAATCCCGGTGGTTTTCACCGCTGTGAAAAACATCCCATCAAAGCGAACATCTCGCGCATATCGAGCCAAATGGCACTGCTCACTCGTTAACGCGCTGTTGTGATGAATATTCTTAGACATACTCTGTCCTTCTCATTAGCCATACTGTGCTCCAATAACTAAAAGTTTACCGTGAACTGTTATTGTCGCTAGCCATTTTCGGAACTGAAGGTTAGATAAATCACAAAAAAGGGTTTTCTTTTCGCTCAATTCGACTAAATTTAACCTTGAGAAAGGATTATTCTCACAACGTCAACGAACGGTACTCAGCACATTAAGATGCAGAGACCTATCGAATAATAAGGAAAAGGCTATGGTTCTTCACACATGTCGTATTGTTTTATCAAACCAACAGGTTCTCACCAGTCAATCAGTCGAACAGTCTCTAAGCTTTCTTGAAGACGAAGCGGATAAGGGGATTTCTAAGATTGAGATTGACGCAACGGATGGCAATCAAATCCATTCTTACATGTCACACTCTCTTGAAGAGTCTATCGAGAATCTAATGAATCTCTAGAATTTTCGAAGAATAGTGCTTTGAAGTGATAGGGCTTTTAAAAAAGGTTACGCATACCAGGCTTAAACGGTTTTATCCGAGTTAGGGTTATCTCTGATTTGGAAAAGAAAATCATCTCTGGTTTAAAAACAAAAATGGCTCCCAACTATATAACTAGTTAGGAGCCATTTTTATTTAGTCAACAAAGCATATTGGTTACAGAAACAGCTGTTACTCTGGTGTTTGTTCAGCGGCTTGTTGCAACGTGTAGGCAGTCGATGGGTCAATTTCATTAACCAACTTCTCAACCTGAATGATCGCATCAACCGAAGTACTGCTTTTACGGTAGCTCAGGTAAATTGGGCGATACCAGTCTTCAACCCCTTTGACCTTGTGCAATTGACCCGACTCGATAAAAGGTTCAACCATAGAAACAGGTAAATACGCACTGCCACCTTTCTCTAAGATAAAATCTAAAGCGATACGAGCTGTTGAGGTACGTAGATACGGCGCAGGCACTTTGGGGTGACGCTCGGCGTGTTCAGAACCAAAACGCGTTCCCCAGTCGACATAAACGTATTTATGTTGGAATACAGATTCCAGATCATCTTGCTCCGTTGATACCAACACCAAAACCAAGTCAGCGACTTTTTTACAGTTCAGCTCTTCCGCTTTGATCTGATCGAAAGCAAAAGCCATGTCTAAGGTTCGTTCTAGCAAATTACGGTTCAGCTGTTCGCGACCCATCACCTCGGCCATAAAGCCGTAGCCACCGAAAGAGTCGGTCACCACACTTAAGCAGTTTTGTAGATACGCATCCCAGATATTCGGTGTGCCACCCAGTGTTAACTGCAACGCTTTTCCACTCTCTAACGACAGCTCAAATTTGGCTTGTTGTAAGGTGGATACCATCACTTCAGCATAACCAATCAAACGCTCACCAGAAGAGGTCAGCTTGATGTTATTGCGGTCACGAATGAAGAGCTGAGTATCAAAATAGCCTTCAAGCTGTTTAATCCGCGCACTCACCGCTGCTTGTGTTAAATACAAGTTTTCAGCTGCACGCCCAAAGTGGCGCACCCTTGCAACCTCAAGAAAGGTTCTAAATACTTTCACATCCATCAAAAATACATCTCTGTAATAAATCTGCTAACTAGCCGATCTAGGATTGTTTATCGTAAAGGCAAAAACGTTTTGTTTCCTATTTTAGCCTTTTAACAATATTTTCGCGTGAGCAATAAACACTAATTTCTATCTAACCACATTACTGAGGCTGATATGTCTGAGACCGAATTCCGACACGGAAAAAAACGTTTTTATGACACCATTAAATTCCCACGAGGGTTTGCTAAGTCGGGTGATTTTACTCTTTCAGAAGAGGAAATCCTAACCTTGTTTGGTGACACTATGCTTGCACTTGAGACTGGCGAACTTTCGCCAAGCAACTCAGAAGAAAAACATTTCATCAAAGTGTTGTCTCACCCTCATAAGGCGAAGTCCAAGTTAGAGCGTGTTTGGTTGAAGTACATTCAACTGGCTCGTGGACGCCGTCGCTTTCATACCCTAAACGGCTGCAAACGCAGCGAAGTTTCTCGGGAAGAATACGAAAGAGAGTTAGTGTTAGAAGATTAGTAAAACAGCTCAAAGTGATACCTCATCACTTTGAGCTTTTTTTGGGTTCATCTCGGATTAGCGGGAACTTAAAATAAACTCGCATCTTCTTCGTAATTAATAAGTTTAGCCAACCTGTCCAGTTTTACCAATATTTATATAAAATTCATAGTGATACCTTTGAATAATCACTATTCTTAAATATACCCAATGATAATTCACGCCTGTCGGCGAAACTTCCTTATTTTTTGTACGGCAGTGCCACATAGCCACCATACTTTGATCGCATTTTCATTGCCCCCTTACTCTTCATCCAATAAAGTTTGTTGATCCTTCAGCCCCTGAATCAAATCCATCCGACGATATATGACAAACGTATTAATCTTGTTTAACGCCACCAAATATCCATACAATAATTGTGAAATTTTGAGAATTCCAATCACAGATATGATCAAAAAGGCAAAAACTTGACCTAAAACAATAGCGGAATCTGATAACTTATTTTATAATGCGAATTAATGTTTCAGAACACTATAATATTTAATTTCTAGGGGCAAAATCAATGAGACTTATTCCATTAAGCAACAAAGCAAAAGTAGGTAAATGGGCTGCTCGTCATATCGCAGATTCGATCAACAAATTCGCTCCAACTGCTGAGCGTCCATTTGTACTAGGTCTTCCTACTGGTAGCACACCTCTAACTACTTACGCTGAGCTAATTGAACTTTACAAAGCTGGCGAAGTAAGCTTCAAGCACGTTGTAACATTCAACATGGATGAGTACGTTGGTATCGAACCAAACCACCCAGAGTCTTACCGCACATTTATGCACGAAAACTTCTTCAACCACGTTGATATTCAAGCAGAAAACATCAACCTGCTAGACGGCAAAGCTGAAGACATCGATGCTCACTGTGCAGCATACGAAGAAAAAATCCGTTCATACGGAAAAATCAACCTGTTCATGGGCGGCGTAGGCATCGACGGTCACATCGCGTTCAATGAGCCAGGTTCTTCTCTATCTTCACGCACTCGTATCAAAACGTTGACTGAAGACACTCGTATCGCGAACTCTCGTTTCTTCGATGGCGACATCAACCAAGTTCCTAAATACGCACTAACTATCGGTGTTGCTACTCTTCTAGATTCTGAAGAAGTAATGATCCTTTCTCTAGGCCACAACAAAGCGCAAGCGCTTCAAATGGCTATCGAAGGTTCTGTAAACCACATGTGGACTGTTACCGCTCTACAGATGCACCGTAAAGCTATCATCGTTGCTGATGAGCCAGCTCAACAAGAGCTAAAAGTTAAGACTCTTCGCTACTTCCAAGAGCTAGAAGCTGAGAACATTCAAGACCTATAATTTGATGTAGATCTTGATTGTAGAATTAAAACCACTTCTTCTATCGGAAGTGGTTTTTTTTTTATGTCACAATCGCTATCAACTAAAAAATATGGAAATAGACATGTTGTTGAATGAAATTGTCGAGGTCATCGAACTGACTGACAGTGATCACCTCTCAGAGGCATTAGAAGAGTTTAATCTACATAACGTAGTTCACTCTAACCACCTTCCTTTTTTAAATATTGTCTACGATAACGCCAAGCCACACTTGCTAAAAAAACTGTGCAGCATTGGCTTTAAAGGACAAATTCAATGTGAAAAATTGATAAGCGGTGACTATATTATTTTCAATGCAGACACCTATACGCCCGAACAAGCTAGCTCAAAATTCAGGTAAAACAGACTTCAATTTATTAGGAACTGACTTAAATGACAGACACAACTAACCTAAGCAATGAACAACTATCTCTACTTGGAAAAGCTCTGCTTTCAGTACAAAGGTTGGAAAACTCACTCTACCAGTCGATTAGAGCACTTTGTAAACAAAACAGTTCTAGTGATACCCAAGCCATTGAAAACCTGACTTCAGAGCAGTTTCTGAAAGGCACTATCACAGAGCTAAAGCCAGTTATACAACAGTTATATGATGTGTTTGGGGAGACCCTTGCGCTTTCATCAGCAGAGTTAAATGAGTTCCTATACAAAAGAAACCTAGTCTCACTGAGTTTTTGGCAGGTAACGACAACAAGTGTAAAAGGAAATGAGAAACTTGCGAACCCAACACAATTTTTGCAAGAGCTCATCGATCAGTGTGATCTGTGGTTGACAAAAGTAGATCATAAATAGCACCGAGCTTACTTTCACTACCTAGAGATAGCTTAAGAGGTCAGCACATTCTCTTTCGCTAACTGCTGATGTATATCATTAACCGCTAGCACTATCGTAGAGCGCACTTTTTGAAAATGGCGCTCTAAAAACATCCGCTTCATATCATCAGACATGCCTTCGACCAACTCTGGGGCGTAGTCGATTGGCATCATTTTTTGAATAGCATTGATACGATTAAGTTCAAAAACGACATCTTGGTCCCAGAAATTCACCTGACCTTCTTGAATATTTACCCACTCTTTTAGAGTAACGAAAACTTCAATATCGTCATACACCTCTTTACTGATCACGCCTAACCCTAACAATAATTTTGTTCGAACCAGAATTTCCCCTAAAGGGCCATCGGTGGTGAGGAGAGGGTCAACAACAAATTTTACTGCGTAGTCATCTTTATAGAAGATACTTTTCAACAAAGCGTCCAGCATGTCTTCTAAGACATCGTAGGCGCACAACAGGCACTCCGCAGCATTAGCTGATTCGGCTAGTTCTTCAAGTAAATCTGATTCGTGTGTTGTATGTATGGGCATGGTTGCTCTAAAAGAATAAAGTGCCACTGGTGTGGCACTTTGATGGTTTATCATTTCAATGCTAGATAAGCTTCTTCCGCTAGTTTAACAACTTCTGAGTCACTATTCAGCTCAGAATAATGCGCTAATGTCTCAGCAAAGCCTTTTTCTGCGAACATTGCTTGAAGTTCAACCGCTTGAGGGTCGTCTTCGTTCTTGTAATGGAACGCAGCAGCGATTGCTTTTACTAGGTGAGCATTCGGTAGGCCGTACTCTAATGTACCGTTTAGAGGCTTAACTAGGCGGTCTTGCGGGCTCAGTTTACGAATTGGCTGACGACCAACGCGGTCTACTTCATCACGTAGGAACGGGTTAGCAAAACGACCTAGAATCTTTTGGATGTAGGCAGCGTGTGCTTCTGGATCAAAGCCGTAACGCTTAATCAGAACCGCACCACTCTCTTCCATCGTCGCTGTTACTTCAGCGCGGATTACGTCGTCTTCGATAGAATCTTTAATAGTCTCATGACCGGCAAGCACACCAAGGTATGCCGTTACTAAGTGACCTGTGTTTAGCGTGAACAGTTTACGCTCAACGAAAGCCATTAGGTTGTCAGTGCATTCCATACCTGGGATATTTGGAATCTCACCTTTGAATTGTGTTTGGTCTACGATCCACTCGCTGAACGTTTCAACCGTTACCGCTAGAGGGTCTGTTTCGCCCGCTTCTGCCGGTGGAACAATACGGTCAACCGCTGAATCAACAAAGCCAATGTGCTCTTCAGTGAACGCTTTCATTTCATCAGAAAGGTGCTCTAACACGGCTGCTTTTAATTGGCTAGTACCACGAACCATGTTCTCTGCCGCGATGATGTTCATTGGTACAGTGTTGTTTGCAGCTGCACGCTTTTCAATGCCTTGAGCGATAGACTTAGAGATGATTTTAAGAACCGTAGGGCCCACTGCAGTCGTCACAAGATCAGACTCAGCAATGCAATCTACTACTGCGCTTGTCGCTGAGTTTACTGCTGACACGTTCTTAACAACTTCGACAACACACTCTTCGCCAACAATCTTAACTGGGTATTCTTGGCGTTCAATTAACGCATTTACAACCGTTTCATTTACGTCAGCAAACGTAACCTTCATACCAGCATCAGAAAGAAGCTTACCAATGAAACCACGACCGATATTACCTGCACCAAAATGTAACGCTTTCATAATTTTGACCTTATAAATATTTGAATCTAAATAGCTAACCACTCAAACACATGCCGCTTTCAATCACGTCCTAGGCATTAAGCAGTGACCTATTCAGACCGAACCTTTATCTACAGATAAAGATTGAGACCGGAAATGAGGCCAGTAGGGGGATACTGGCCTCCTTCACTCAGGAGCTTGACTAGAGCTTGTTAGTTTCCGTTGAGAATACGTAGAACATCAGCAGGGTTTGTTGTGTTCTGTAGGCATTCCACAGCGTCTTCATCATCGAGTGAATTGGTAATAGCCATCAGCACCATGTTGTGCTCATCGCCTTGTGCGGCAATACCGATAACCATCTTCGCGATATCATCTTCATCTTCGCCCCATTGAATACCTTGAGGGTACTGACAGAAAACAATGCCGGTTTTTTGTACGTACTGTTTCGCTTCGATTGTGCCGTGTGGTACTGCGATAGACTCACCTAGATAAGTAGACACAAGCTCTTCACGAGCAAACATGCCGTCTACATATTCTGGTGATACGTTGCCAAGTTTTACTAATTGTTCGCCAGCAAACTTGATTGCGTCTTCTTTCTGAGTCGCTTTAAGGCCAAGGAAGATGCTGTCATTAGTCAGTGCAAGCTTGTTGCCTTCTTGAGCTGGTGCTACTGAAGGAGCTACTTTCGCTTCACCACTTTGAGCATTCGTAGCCTGAGCTTCTGTTAACTCAGCAACTAGCTGGTCGTAGACACCGCCGTCTAGGAAGTTGCTTAGAGACATGTGCATTGCACCTGGTACGGTGTTACGAGCACGGTCTGTTAAGTCTTTATGCGTGATAACAATTTGCGAATCAGCCGGTAGGTTGTTGATTGCGTAGTTTGTTACCTCAATATCTAGGCCTGCTGCTGCTACCTTTTTGCGAAGTAGACCAGCACCCATTGCACTCGAACCCATACCTGCATCACAAGCCACATAGACAGCCTTAACATCCGCTAGGTTTACACCAGCTTCTGATGCAGCACCTTTAGAAGACGCTTTCATGTCTTTCATTTGTGCAGATGCTTTTTCTAGTGAATCTTCGTCATCACCACCTTGAGCTGAAGTCTTAAGTAGGATTGAAGCTACGATGAAAGACACAGCGGTTGAAGCGATAACTGAAAGTACGACACCTAGGTAAGAGCCTTTTGGCGTCATCAGTAGAACTGCGAAGATAGAACCTGGAGATGCTGGAGATATAAGACCAGAGTCAAACATTACGTTAGTGAATACACCCGTCATACCACCTGCGATAACAGCAAGAATTAGACGTGGGTTCATTAGTACGTACGGGAAGTAAATCTCGTGGATGCCACCTAGGAAGTGAATGATAGATGCACCGGCAGCAGACTGTTTCGCGCTACCTTTACCAAATACCATGTAAGCAAGTAGAAGACCAAAACCAGGACCAGGGTTAGCTTCAATTAGGAAGAAGATTGAACGACCAATCTCTTCAGATTGCTGGATACCTAGTGGAGAGAAGATACCGTGGTTAATTGCGTTGTTTAGGAAAAGAATTTTCGCAGGTTCAACAAAGATAGAAGCCAGAGGAAGAGCACCTGCTTCAACCATTGCGTTAACACCAGCAGCAAGTCCGCCAGATAGAATCTTAACCGCAGGACCAATCACGACAAACGCGATGATCGCGCAGATCATGCCGATGATACCAGCAGAGAAATTGTTCACTAGCATTTCGAAACCGCTCTTCACTTTACCGTGAACAGCTTCATCGAATTTCTTAATTGCGATACCACCTAGAGGGCCAACAATCATTGCACCCATAAACATAGGGATATCTGTACCAACGATGACACCCATCGTTGTAATTGCACCAACAACCGCTCCACGGTCGCCGCCAACCATTTTACCACCGGTGTAACCGATCAATAGCGGTAGTAGGTATGTGATCATAGGACCAACCATTGATGCTAACGTTTCGTTAGGCCACCAACCTGTTGGGATAAATAGTGCAGTAATGAAACCCCACGCAATAAATGCGCCGATGTTTGGCATTACCATATTGGATAAGAAACGACCAAAGTTTTGAACCTTAATCTTAGCTTCTGGTGATAACATAGGTAGAACCCCGTAATGTATTGGTTGGTCAAATGACCGAAAGTGTGTACTCAAAAGTCATTTAAAATGTATCACAACATTTCTAAAATGCACCCCGACCCAATTTTAGTGACGAGTATCACACTCAAAAAACACTTTAGGGTTAACAAGAGTAATTCGGATCACAAAAACACCATGAATTAAAATTACAAAGACAAATTAGCGAGAATAACACTCATTCAATAGCGATGTAGATCACACTTTATTTTGTAATACTTAAAAATAAATAGTGATGTAAATCACACTTAATAAAAGATAGCATCTAGAAACCATATAAACCGTATAAAAGAGCATCGCATCATGGATAGAAAACATGCATCCAGGTGAATCAATCTGCCAATTATGTAATTTAATTACACCTTGACCTACATTTTCCTAAAAATAAAAAAGAGAGCAAACACTCATTAAAAACATAGACCAGTGAACTGCAGTTAGCATCAACAGTTGTGTTATTGTATTTCCCTATTCTATACAACAGCCCCTCAACATTAATCAGCAGTTCTACTGCTAATTGAGAAACAGACTATGCCAGACAAGATTTCCACATCAGCACTAGCCAAACAAAAAGGGATAGAAGCGAAGGCTCTATTCAGTGATTTGAAAACAGCTGGCTATATCGTGCGTTCACAGGAGCGTTGGGTACTCACAGAACGAGGCGAAAGCTTTGGTGGGGAGTATGTCGAACACAAGAAGTTTGGTGTCTTTATTGTCTGGCCAGAAAAACTACTCATCGACCTAGATTCTTTCTCTGGAAAAACGCTAACGGCAACTCAACTAGGCAGTGCCTTTCAACTTAGCGCAAAAAAAATTAACCTGTTGCTCAGCGAGCTTGGTTGGATAACACGTGAAGAAGATGGTTGGCATGTCACCTCAACAGGCTTAAAAGCAGGCGGTGAGCAAAGGGAAGATAAAGCGACTCAAAACCTATTTGTGGTATGGCACGATTCGTTGGTTCGCAATAAACGTTTGAAGCAGTCTGTTGTCGAATTTCTAGGGCATGATGCTGAAAGCCACTCTACCGATGTCTCGTTTTCTAGCTTTCGTCAGAAATTTGAGGCGAAACACCGAACCTTAGACGGACATTATGTACGTTCAAAGGGAGAGCTGATCATCGATAACTGGCTTTATATGGCGGGAGTGGTTCATGCCTATGAACGTCCGCTCCCAATATCAAAAGAAGTAATGAGCGATTTCTACCTGCCAAGCGGCAAGGTATACATTCAATTCTGGGGAACAGATTCAGGCCCTATAGAAGAAGACAAACGAAATGCGACCAAGAAAGTTTACCAAGAGCACGGTTTTAGCTTGATTGAACTTAACCCTGAAGATATCCCAAACCTCGACAGTGTACTTCCCTCTTTATTACGCCAATATGGAATCAAAGCGTACTAACTGGCTGATTTTCGAAAACCAACACACATCCAGATCACACTAATCAGATCATTATGGACATTATTAACCATAGTGATTTGATGTGTTCGCTATTTTTCCCAAGCCAATCTTCTATTATCTTACACCCATCGACTTGAGCTACCGCAGATACTCGATTTATTGGGGCATGCTCGATAGCCATTTAAGCGTTCAGCCTTTTAGAGGCTGACTGTTCTAGAAACGACTTCTATAGAGATATAGCCTAAATGCGTTATCCGTTTATTGTTGACGTTACCGAACATAAAACCCTACAACATTTATATTGATAGATATTAGGATTCAACATGACTCATCCAATCATTTCAGATCTAAACACTCGCTACACAGCTAAAAAATACGATGCAGAAAAGCGCATCTCTGCGGAAGACATGGAAGTAATCAAAGAAGCACTTCGTTTGTCAGCTTCTTCTATCAACTCTCAGCCTTGGAAATTCATCATCATTGAGAGTGACGCAGCAAAACAACGCTTCCACAATACTTTCGAGAACATGTTCCAGTTTAACCAACCGCATGCGAAAGAAGCGTCACATACGATCCTGTTTGCTCACGATCCTAAGTACACTAAAGAGAAATTCGCAAAGCGTGCTGACACAGAAGTAAGCTCTGGTCACCTACCCGCTGAAATGTACGAGCAGTTCTTAGGGGCTTACGCATTCGCAGAAATGAACACAGATGAGACTGGTTTCAACGGTAACTGGACTAAGTCTCAAGTGTACATCGCGCTAGGTAACACAATGCACACACTGGCTCGTCTTGGTATTGCATCAACACCGATGGAAGGCGTAGATGCCGCTATGATCGGCGAAGAGTTTGCTGACGAACTAGACGGTCACGTTGTTGATGTAGCGCTAGCAATCGGCTACCACAAAGACGGCGAAGACTATAACCACGGTAAACCAAAAGCACGCCTAGCTCTTGATGAAATCGTGACGACGCTTTAACGCGCGAATTAAGATGACAAATGAATCAACAGCGATAACACGTTAAACAGTTACAACGCTTAACTGCTATAACGCTTTAATTTTTAAAACGCTTTTTCGTTTTACAAAATATAGTTTCAACAGCACTTCAGACTGTTAAATTACACTGCCTTGTTTTGGCCAGACACTCGTCTGGCCTTTTTCATGTCTGTATTTCGCATCCATCTTTTCTATCTCAGCTTTAGCCATTCCAGCCGCTTTTTAGACCACCAAGACTTAATCAATCCACGTGTTCTAATTCGCGAAGCGCAGGAGTTACGCTATAATCCCCTTTGTTGAAACATGTTCCTCACCCTGCTCTTTCTGAGCAAACATCATTAATTTTCTTGCCAAACCGCTATAAATCCACAAAGTCATAAAGACACCTAAGATTCATTTCAACCACAAAACACAGAACGTCAAAACGACTCACCAAACAACACAAAGACCAAACAAACACATTTAAAACAGACACTTAAAAACATGGCACAACTAGTGCATTGATGACCTTAGATATTTAAATAAGGTATTATCATTATGACTATTCACGTTAAATCAAATGTTCACTGGGTTGGCGTCCACGATTGGGAAACAGAACACTTCCATGGTAAGGAATACCACATGAACAAAGGTACCAGCTATAACTCGTACCTGATTCGTGAAGAGAAAACGGTGCTTGTTGATACCGTTGATCATCGCTTTACTGAACAATTCCTTGCAAACCTAGAGATGGAAATCGATATCAATGAGATCGACTACATCATTTGTCAGCACGCCGAAGAAGACCACTCAGGCGCTCTCTCTGCGCTGCTTGCTAAAATTCCGAACACGCCGGTTTATTGCACTGAAGCAGGTGTAAACTCCATTGTTGGTCACCACCACCAACCAAACTGGAATTTCAGAACCGTCAAAACCGGTGACACTCTTGATGTCGGTAACGGTAAGCAACTCATCTTTGTTGAGATGAAAATGCTGCACTGGCCAGACTCAATGGCAACATACCTCACAGGTGACGAGATCCTGTTCAGTAACGATGCGTTCGGTCAGCACTACTGTGATGAAAACCTATTCAACGATCAGCTAGACCAAGTCGAGCTTCATGATCAATGTCTGCGTTACTTCTCGAACATCCTCACACCTTTCGCGCCTTTGGTGAAAGCGAAGATAGAAGAAGTATTGAGCTTAGGTGTGCCTATCGATGTTATCGCAACCTCTCATGGCTGTATTTGGCGTGACAACGCGACGCAAATTGTTGAGCAATACTACGAGTGGTCTAAAGCCTACAAAGAAGATCGTATCACCATTGTCTACGACACCATGTCGAACAACACTCGCATGATGGCTGACGCAATCGCAAAAGGTATCCGTAAAGGCAGCCCAGAAACAGCAATCAAAGTCTTTAATATCTCTAAGCACGATAAGAATGACATCCTTGCCAATATCTTCCGTTCAAAGGGTGTGCTTGTTGGTTCATCGACCATGAACAATGTGATGATGCCGCAAATCGCTGCACTACTAGAAGAGATCCACGGCTTACGTTTTTCAGGTAAAAGAGCCGCTGCATTTGGCTCTTCAGGTTGGACAGGCGGCGCGGTAAAACGTATCGACGCTCGCTTACATGAAGCCAACTTCGAAGTCAGTGCTCCGCAACACATCCATTGGAAACCAGACACAGACGCTCTTCGCCAATGTATCGATTACGGCATGACACTGGCCGAGGTTTGGCGTGTAGAAGCAGATGAAGTGAGCACACCGAAACAAGTATCACGAAATGTAACACCGCTTGAAGCCACACCAGCACCGGCAAACACCACTGCCGAGCTCAAAGACACAACAGAGCAGAAGCAAGAAGAAGCGCAAGACAAGCCAGTACACAGTGCAGATTGCACTTGCTGGCGTTGCACAGTATGCGAATGGGTGTACGACCCACAGTTGGGCGAACCCTACCAAGGCGTCGAGCCTGGAACTCCTTGGGCGCAAGTACCTGATGATTTCCTTTGCCCTGAATGCCATTTAGGTAAAGAAGTGTTTGTGGAGAAGTAGCATGTCGAACATTGTTATTGTGGGTGGCGGTTTCGCTGCCCTACAAACCATCAAGATGGTACGTAAGCTTGACCAAGATATCGCGATTACTATGATCACCGCCGATGCCGGGGTTGAGTACAGTAAGCCGAATCTTTCGCACGCGTTCAGTCAGGAACAAACGCCGGAAACACTGGCAGTACATAACGCTCAACAATTGGCAGAGCACTACAACGTAGTCATCAAAACCAAAGCACTTGTGAGCGAGATAGATATTGAGCAGCAGTGTGTTCATGTTGATGGCCAATCTATCCACTATTCAAAGTTGGTATTAGCGACGGGCGCGACGCCTTTTATACCACCAGCGGAAGGGCTTAAACGCAGCGCAACCATTACGTTAAATAGTTTGGAAGAGTTCGATAAACACAAAGCTCAGATCGATGGCGCTCAACGCATCACCGTGATGGGTGGAGGCTTGATTGGGGTCGAGCTCGCATTCGACCTTCAAACTGCGGGTAAAGATGTCACGATTATCGAACCCGCAAGTTATCTATTGAATAACCTAGTGCCACCTTTCGTTTCGCTTGAATTGGAAAGGGAACTGACAAAAGCAGGGGTTACCGTCGAAACCGATTCTGCAGTGTGTCGCGCAACGTATCTTTCTGATGGAGTGAGGTTGCAAACCAATTCTTCTCGATTGATACGAACCGATATCGTGATTGCCGCAGCAGGGCTAAGACCAAACACGCAGTTAGCCACACAAGCGGGAATAGAAGTAAACAAAGGGGTTGTGGTCGATACCATCATGAGAACCAGTGTCGAAAATGTGTATGCGATTGGTGATTGCGCTGAAATTGAAGGGCGCGTGATGGCCTATTTGCAGCCAGCAATCTTATCGGCAAACGTGTTGGCCAAGCAGTTAACTAAGGATAAAGGCGAGATCAAAGTGGGCGATGCAAAGCTCAGCTTGCCTCATATGATCACCAAGGTGAAAACACCGAGTTACCCGATTCAGCTGGCAGGGCGCGATATTCACACAGCTCAGAGCTGGGAAACTCGATTCGATCCTAAAGGCATTGTCGCCAAAGGCTTCAATGAAGATAACCAGTTGGTTGGATTCATTGTCACGGGAGAGCACATCAAGGCTGCATTTCCTTTACTAAAGGAGTTGCAAATCAGTTCACCATCATAAGTACAAAGGTGTAAAAGCAGTCGACTCATTACATATGTTCGGCTGTATTCAACGCAAAAATACACATCAAATTCGGGAAAATTTGATGCTTATACTAGAGCAACTCGAGTATAAGCAAGCAATAAAAAAGCCAGTCAACAGACTGGCTTTCTTGTGTTCATCTTAGTGCGATGAGCTCATCGCGTTTAAGCAAAGGCGAACATTAACCGATAAACGAGATGTAACCTTGAAGGATAATCAGGTTAACGATATCGATAAAGAAGGCACCAACAATTGGCACCACCATGAAGGCTTGTGGCGATGGACCAAAACGGTTCACCAAAGAGCCCATGTTCATTACCGCTGTTGGTGTTGCACCTAGGCCGAAACCACAGTGACCACCTGCCATAACCGCTGCGTCGTAGTTAGAACCCATTACTTTAAACGTCACAAAGTAAGAGAAGATACCTAACACCACCGCCTGAACCGCAAGGATAACCAAGAACGGAATCGCAAGGTCAAAGATGTTCCAAAGCTTAAGGCTCATTAGCGCCATTGCTAGGAACAGTGACAATGACACCGTACCAAGAATATCGACCGTTTCGCTGTCAGTCTTATGCAGCTTGGTCACTTCAAACACGTTAGTGATGAACACACCGATAAACAACGCGTAAACGAAGTCAGGAATCATCAACCAAGAAATTTCAAAAGTCGCCACCCACTGCTCTAGGTACTTCGCACCTGTGATACAGATAAGAAGGATGAACAACACCTCAATCACCTTCTTCGCCGTCACTTTGTCTTCTTCATACTCGTTATAAGTAACAAGTTCAGGGAAGCGTTCGTGCGTTTGCGTGCCAGTACCGTACTCAGATTCAAGCTGGTTTTTATCAATCAGCTTTTGCGCCACTGGGCTACCGATAATACCACCGATGATCAAACCAAAGGTCGCTGAAGCCATTGCGATTTCTAACGTATTTGCAATGCCAAACGTGTCTGCAAAAGTTTGAGACCAAGCCGCGCCTGTACCGTGACCACCCGAAAGGGTGATAGAGCCAGCAATCAAACCCATCAAGGGCTCAAGGCCTAGTGTCGTTGCTAAGGTTACGCCTACACCGTTTTGGATAATGATGTAAACCGAAGCCACCCCTAAGAATAGGAATACCTTGGCACCACCTTTCATCAGCTGTGTGTAGTTAGCTGCAAGGCCGACCGTTGCAAAGAACATCAACATAAATGTGTTCTGCAAGGGCAAAGAAAACTCAAGATCAAGGCCGTTAAAGTGCAGGGCTGTAATAGCAAAAGCGACAATCAAGCCGCCGACAATGGGCTCTGGGATATTGTACTTTTTGAGAACAGGAAGCTTTGCATTGACGAAATGACCTAGAAACAAAACACTAATCGCGATTAGGAAGGATTCTAGTGGTCCAATTGAAATTAATTGATTCATATAACCTCTATTTTTTTACGTTCTCATCTTCCTTAACGAGTCTAGTTTTATCTGTAATTATCTGTGCTGCTCTACCTATATTTATACAAACTGGAGAGAAATTGTAGATTCGAAAAGCGAACACATTACTGCGTTCACTTGGTGCCATGTTAGTAGCACGTTAACTTTTATAGGAGATAAAAGGATTTGTGACAACAATCACCTCTAAAAAGTTGAAAACGGCGTGAGTATTATTACCGCTGACTCTGCTTTTTTAATACCTAAAAAAGCAAAAAGGAGCTATTGCTAGCTCCTTTTTCATCACCATCACTGGCAATTAGAATTTTTTCGGTGCGTAACCAGTCATAACCTCAATGCGAAGCTCTTTACCGATCTTGGTCATTGGGTGAACAATTACTAATCCTTTAACAGACTTCTTAAGTTTACCCATATCCGCTTGCTCAGCTTTTGTGATTTCACGGCTAAATGGCATATCAATCAGAGACTTACGCTCTTGATTCACATCAAAGCTTTCTTTGTGTTTAAGCTGTGCAATTTTCTTAGTTAGCTTCTTAATCTCATCTTCAAATTGACGAACAACAGGACGATCATTACGAGTTTTAGCAGCCGCTAACTTGTTGCGACACTTGTCTAGACGGTTGTTAATTTGTTGAAGTTCGTTTTTAACACTCATAATAATTTCCTAAGATTTAACAAGCCAATTCGGATTGGGGCGCGGAGTATAGCACAAGGGTTCACTTGAACCGAAATTTATCTTAAACATCGCTACCTAAACGAATCATTTAAGACCAACACAATAGCTCCAAACACAGAAACGCCCTTATTCTTTCGTGTAAACAATAAGGGCGAATGAGCATTTCCTACGGAGCTGATTGACCCCATATTTTTTCGCGAAATTGAGGAATAAGTTGGCCAGCACCAAATTCATTCAGGTGATCGTCATCAACGTATGTTGGGTGATTGTTGATATCCCCTAGGCACTGCTGATCATCACAAAATATCGGTTCAGGGTCTATAAGAGTAACTCGACAGTTTTGGCTGATTTTTTCATAAGATTTCGTAATCAATGCGGTTCTTTGTCGGTACTCTTCAAGAGGAATAGAAACCGAAATATCAGATTGATTTAAAATCGAATACTTATACATAGTTTTAGGTACATCTTTCTTAAGCTCAGGGATTGGCTTGACCAAATAAACAGGGTTAGATTGACTAAGCTCGCACATGGTCTTTTCAAAACTGGATAAGATTGAGTTCAGGTACTCTTCCGATCTGGTCTGAAACCTTTTATCTCCTGCGATTAAACTGATCTTTTCGTTCTCACTTTGCCACCCATCTTCATTCGAACCATAAAGATAGCCACCCATTCTGTTAATGACAACAACAGGAACATTAGGGTAGTTGGTTTTCGCTTTTATTAGCGATGCTGAGACAAAATCCCCACACTCTTCTGATAACTCACCACTTGAAAGCACTCTTTTGATACCTGAAATCGTCGGACATGCGCTTCTCGTCCAGTCGATGACCGATGTATCGTTAGGTGCTGACGCTTCAACACTTCTCACTATCGATGCGCCATGACTATCGCCTAAAACAATAGCGGATACGGGTCCTGAGCCATAGTGACATTCAGGAGATGGTCCAAATTCGACGTGGCACTCTCCGCTTCGTGGATTCCGTTCATAGACACTTTGTGCAATGACTAGCTGTGTTTTATCCAGGCGCCAAAGTAACCCTTCACTTTCATAAACAACCTGTCCGATCAGGGCAACAGGGATAGCAAAAACTACGGGATAATAAGCCACAAAAAAACTAGCGCCTTTACGTGCTTTTTTAGGTCGGTAACTTTCAATGAACTTAAAAGAAAGGATCCCCATCAATACCGATATCATTACTCCAACTATATTGTGAGTAATAGTGTTGCTCGTAAGGTTCTTAATGAAAACATTAATAGGCCAATGCCAGAGATAAATTGAGTAGGAACACAACCCAACCCATTGTATCAGTCGTGATTTATGAAAGGTAAAATTGAGGTCCAAATTCAAAAGCAGAATTATCGCGGTAGCAATGACCGGAATAAGCGTCACATGACTCGGCCACAGTGTGCTGCTGTCTATCAAGACAGGTGAAATAAACAGTGAGGCAATAGCAACTAACAGCAATAACTGAACATTGGACTTTTTTAATTCAATGGGCGCTCTTTTCAAAGCAACCACCGAACCTGCGAGCAGTTCCCATGCGCGGGACGGTAATGTGTAATAAGAAGCCGAGCTCCCTAAATACGCATAGTTATAAGCTAGACTTCCGATTAGAGTCGTTCCAATAGCAACGGCTGCACCTTTAGCTCCGAATAACTTGTAGGTCGCCATTAAAACAAGAGGATATAATACATAGAATTGCCATTCTACGGATAAAGACCAAGTGTGAAGTAACCACTTGCTTTGCGCGGCCACATCAAAGTATCCCGACTCTTTTAAATAGGTATGGTTAGAAACAAACCCGACACTGGTGAGAATATGCTTACCTAATTTTCTTAACGCCCAAGGGTCTAGGTAAATAATGCCAACGAGTAACACAACAAGGCACATAACCGCTAAGGCAGGAATAATGCGTTTTGCTCTCGCTAAATAAAAGTCCTTTAATGAGAAGGTATTAGTTTCCAAACTCGACATGATAATTTTTGTCATCAGGAAACCTGAAATGACAAAAAACACATCCACACCTAAAAAGCCGCCAGTGATAAAACCCGGAAAAAAATGGAAAATGACGACGATTGAGACAGCTAATGCACGTAATGCATTGATGTCATACCTGAAATTTTTATTCATTATTTGTTCGTTATAACCTTAAATCAATAAACGCACTAAAACTACCCACAATGAAATTAGCGTAATACGCTAGTTTCATTACGCTTCTTTTCTCACTTGCAGTTTTAGTAGTACTCCAATAAACACAAAGTACATGACAGCTAAATCACCATTCCTGAAAGGTGAATCGAATAGACACATCAAAGAAAAATAAACGACCGGTAACAATACAATGGGCGATAGCTTGTAGCTTGAATTAAACAAAGGGTACATCAAGCTAAGCATAAGAAGGGCAATGCCTACCAAACCGGATGAAGCCGCTTTATCAATATAGTTGTTATGAAGATGCGCATTAACGATAAATCTCTTACCCGAATTTGTTGGCGTGAATGAGAGTTTATCTAATTGCGCTTCTTTATCACCTCCAATGCCTAGCAAGGGGCTATCCACAAAGAAATCGAACCCTGCTTGATACATTTGTAATCTTAAGCCTATGGAAGTATCCATGTTGCCTTGCGATATCTCATGGTACTCATGCAAGCTATAGTCAATACGTTTACTTACCACTTCATATTTCGACATCAAAAACACAGAGAAAATGACAATGACACTAACAGCAAACAGCGTCTTGTGCTGACGATGTTGTATCATCATTTTGAATAGAACAACTAAAGCAATACTAATTACGGCTAATAGAGGCCCTCTTGACCCCACCAAAAACATGGATAGAAAACCTATAAATGCCAAGATAGCCATTGTCTTGAGCCTTTTCCCTTCATACGAAACACACCCAAGTGCGAGCAATAAAATGACAGAGAAGCCTTGAATTGAAGCTATAACAAGAGCATTAGACGGCAAGCTCCCCCGATCCCCAGAGAGAAAAAAGATATAGTAAGCAACAAGGACGGTTGTACTGACAACAGAAGTGAAACATAAGTTCTGTATACCTGATAACTTAACAAAGCCATTTCGATAAAAAAGGAAAAATACCAGAGCAATCAACGTTGCCCTCAATTCTTGACTACTGAAACCATGCAACTCGTAAGATATAGTGGAAAAAATAGAGAGCAAGAGCAGTATCCACACCCAGCCATCTTCAAACCAGTCATGCTTCTCCTTGTTTTTTCGGTACAAAAGAGCACAACAGGCCGCAATCAATAAAGTGATACCCGCAAGAGGCTTACTCCCCTGACCTAACCACACCTGAACGGTAACAATCCAAAACAAAGGCAGTGTAATGAGTATCTTTTGAATTAAATTCGTGTTGATTCTAACCATAACTAATCTAAAAATGCTGAGAAGAGTTGCACTCTAAAACAAACTTGCCACTGTCGCAAACGAACTGTAGTGACATACAGCGGAAAACAAAGAAACTAGTCGCTTTAGGGCATTGTCTATGAATCATTTACCTAAAATTCATATGTCCAAACTCAGCCCATCTAACGGCTTTGGCATCAAACTCCAAAACCACGACTAGATAGGTTAGCTTAAGCCTTCTGTCTTACGTATTAGGAGTTAGGAGTTAGGAGTTAGGAGCTTAAACCCTAGACCTTTACTTTATATTTAAGATCTTGGGCTTCATCGCCAGTCATGCCTCGAAAGCCCCAGCAATGCGATGGCTGTTCCTTAATGGTAATCTCGATATCAATGGGAGAGATGGCCAGCTGCTTTTCTATTTCAGAAAATATCTTCTTAATCAGGCGCTTTTTGGTGTTCACCGCTCGCCCTTCCATCATATTAATTTCTATGACGGTATAAGCTTCTGTTCGCCCTTCGGGATAAAAGAAATCATCTCTTTCTAATGGTACAAACCGATGCGCTCGTTTGTCATCAGGTAACCCCATCTCACTGTTCAAACATTGTTGTAAGACATTAGAAAGCTGTAACTTAATCGGATTTAAGCACTCTTTGATACCATAAATAACGATCATGACCATTCCTTTGATGTGATGTCAGGTAAAGAAGAACTAAGAAATAAACAACGTAAGATAAGCGTGTCACTTGTTATCTACCCATTGACTAATTCTTAACCCATATTACCTAATGCCGTAAGTTAAAAAAGGTTAAACCGATTGAATTGCGAATAAACGCGACAAAAAACCATGTCTCCCTCTCTCTAACTTCCTGTTCAATACATCACCCCACATTGATCGAACTTCAACGAGCACGCGTATACATCTCTGAATTACGTACGAATCAAATCCGTACAGACTCAATCATGTATGAACTAAGGAGTGCTATGTGCCGAATTCAGCTGAGAAGATCACACGGATAGAAACCGAATCAGAAACACCCGTAGAGACTTCTCAAGAGCTTGCGGTGTTTCCTCTCCCGTTATTCATTTTGCCAAGGGGCAGACAAAGACTGCGTATTTTCGAACCCAAGTATTTGAAAATGGTCGCTCATGCTGCGCAAGGAGACGGCTTCATCATTGCGACTCAGGACGACACCAACTCCGAACGTCTGAGTTCTTGGGGGACAAAAGTGTCTATTGTCGATTTCAATATGTCCGATGATCAAATCTTGGAAATCGATGTTGAAGGCGAACAGTTGGTGCAGCTTCACTCCTCCTTCCGCGACACTGATGACCTAATCAAAAGTGATTTCCGCCCTTTGCCTCATTGGCCACAACACAGCTATAAGGTGCCGAACGTGGTGACTGCGTTTCTTGTCGAGTTGTTTCGAGAACACGATTCAATCAGAGCACTTTACCCCACTCCTGACTTTGAAAGTCCTCAATGGATCTGTGCTCGACTCCTCGAAATGATGCCTATCCCATTGGAAAAGAAAACCAAATTCACAGAACCCGCTAGTTTTCCGTCTTTAGTTCCCTTTTTGAATCAAATCATTACAGGGCAATAAGCACTTTTATTCACTATAATTTTGTATAGTAGAAATTAATTTAAAATAAAGTGATCCCTACTCTCACTCTCCACGTAGTGTCTATCAAATTCGCATGATGGTTGATTACTATGCAAGTGGAAAGCAGAAGAACAGGGAACGGCAAGGAGCATGTCATTATCCCCGACAACAAACTACCTACCGAAAGTAAGGTACCTACAGAGCTCTCAAGCTGGCTGATTTTGGTTGGTTCAGACAGAGATAAGCAGGCATTTACTTGCTTGTTTAAATTCTTTGCTCCCAAAATCAAGCGTTTTGGCATCAGTAAGTTGGGCGGTGAAGCCGCTGCCAACGAGCTAGTCCAAGACACGATGACCAACGTTTGGAAGAAAGCGCATCTCTACAACGAAGAGAAAGGCGCAGCAACCACTTGGGTTTATACCGTTATGCGGAACGCCGCCTTTGATATGTTAAGAAAGGTAAAAGCGAAAGCAGAGCAAACCATCGCTGACGACATTTGGCCAATTGACGCCATGGTAGCCGAATCACAAAGTGATCAGCTTCAGTTTGGCGATCATCTAATGAGCCGTCATGTAATGACTCAAATCGAAAAGTTGCCTCTCGCTCAAAAAACCATTGTGAAAGGTGTCTACTTCCAAGAGTTATCGCAAGAGCAGCTCGCCCAACAACTCGATGTCCCGCTTGGAACTGTTAAATCACGTCTAAGACTCGCACTCGCCAAACTAAAAGTTCACATGGGGGAACAAGACCATGATTAAACATCACCCAAATGCGGCAATCTTGAAAGATTTTGTCGATGGCAATCTAGCGGATTCGGTTTCTCTGATTGTTTCTAGCCATGTAGAGCTTTGTGCACACTGCCAAAAACAAGTGAGCATGCTGACGGCGCAAGCTGCTGACACTGTCTTTGAAAGCGATACATCTGCCTTTGAAAGCGATACCTCAGGGCTTCAACTTTCTGACAGCGAAATGGACGCGTTCCTATCCGATGATGGAGAGTTTGATTTTGATACGATTGCTCAAATCACTGCTGATTCATCTCAAGCTATCGAAGTGACACCCGAAGTTCAGCAAGTTACGGTTGCAGACACCACGTTCACTATTCCTCGCGCGTTGAACTCAGTGGCGAGAAAAGACTGGATGAACTTAGGCAAAATTTCGCGAGCGCGACTCGATTTTGACGACGAAGCACACCACACCAGCTTGCTGCACATCGACAAAGATGGACAAGTTCCTTGCCACACCCACAAAGGCTTCGAGATCACGCTTCTTTTAGAAGGCAGTTTCGAAGACGAAATGGGCGTCTACAACAAAGGCGATTTCATCTGGTTAGATGGAGAACACACCCACCAACCTGCGACTAAAGAAGGCTGTGTGTGTTTAACTGTTTCAAGTGATGCGCTTTACTTCACAAAAGGTGTGAGCCAGTTATTCAATCCACTCGGTAAATATATCTATTAACCCTGTTGCACGCTATAAATATACAGGATGGCATGAAGTTATCCTGTATATCGTCAAATACATCTGGCTTAAAACATCAACGCTGTTGAGACTTAAAACACACCCGGCTCTGTAAGTACGATTAGCAATGTTGAAATATAATAAATAGCTCAAAGCAAGAGCAAAGGAGTTGGCCAATGGAAAAGAAAATTAAAATAGGCATTAGTGCTTGTGTTGCAGGACATAAGGTACGTTTCGATACAGGTCACAAACGCTCTCGTTTTTGTACAGATGACCTTGCAGATTATGTTGAACTAGAACCAGTATGCCCAGAAATGGCAGTGGGTCTTCCAACACCTCGCCCAACCATTCGCCAAGTTCGTCAGCTAGACAATATCATTCACGTTTCTAGACCTGACGGTTCTGGTGATGTGACCAATGATCTGATCGAGTTTGGACAAAACTATTCAAAGAGCAACCAGCACATCGCAGGATTCATTGTGTGTCAAAAAAGCCCAACCTGCGGTATGGAAAGAGTAAAAGTGTACCACCACCACGGTCGCGGCTCTGAATCGACAGGCGTAGGCATGTTCACCAAACAAGTGATGGAAGGCAACCCATTACTTCCAGTTGAAGAGAATGGTCGCCTCAATGACCCTATTTTGCGCGAAAACTTCATGACACGTGTCTTCACTTATCAGAAGTGGCTCAACCTTGTTGACGAAGGCGTAACTAAACACAAGCTGATTCAATTCCACAGCGCTCACAAGTACCTGGTAATGTGTCACCACATTGAAGGCTATAAGAGCCTAGGCAAACTTTTAGCGAGTAACGATTTAGAGATTGATGAGCTGGCTGAAAAGTACATCGAAGGTCTGATGACGGCGCTAATGCACCATGCAAACCGCGGCAGTCATGCTAATACTCTGCATCACTTACAAGGTTACTTTAAGAAACAACTGAGCAGCGCTCACAAACAAGAGCTCACGAATCAGATTTCATCATTCAGAGAAGGGCTAGTTCCTCTGTTAGTTCCACTAACACTGATCAACCACTACTTGATGGAATACCCAAACGAGTACCTTGAATCACAGGTTTACCTAAACCCGCACCCACAAGAACTTAAACTGAGATACGGATATTGAGCGACATTCTATGGATAAGACGAGACCTGCGGATTCACGATAACCCAGCGCTCCTCTCGGCAGTTGAAAACGGCGTAACGACCGCCGTTTTCATTTCGACACCTCAAACGTGGCAGCAACACCATCTTGCGCCAATCAAAGCTGATTTTATCTATCGTCATCTAAAACAACTCGATTCCCAGCTCGCTGAATTCGGGATAACGTTGCTTCACCTGAAAGCTAGCGACTTTGACGACCAATCCAAACAGCTCATCGATTTGTGCCAGCAGCTTGATGCCAAGTGCGTCTACGCTAACTCTGAACCAGAGGTCGATGAACAAGCTCGCGATAAAGAGCTGATTTCAAGCGGCCTAAACCTCAAGATCAGCGATTGTGACGTTATGCTGCCACTCGGTAGCGTTCTCAACAAACAAGGCGAGATGTTCAAAGTCTTTACGCCCTTTAAGAACGCTTGGTTAAAAGAAGTTCAGGTGAAAGGCATCATCTGCAGTCCAGCTCCTGTCGTGCCGACTGAACGTTCACAAACACAGCTTCCTGACGACTTACAAGCCTTAACCCTCTCCGCTGGCTATGATTTCGACTTTCCTCGTGTTGATTCAAGTCGCTGGCCATTAAGCCAAGATGTATTGGGCAATGTGATCCCCAATTTCTTAGGCAATAAAGTCAACGACTACGCACGTCTGAGAGATATTCCCTCAGTTAAAGGAACATCGGGCCTATCACCTTATTTAGCAATTGGCGCAGTGAGCCCACGTTGGTTAGCGATTCAATTGATTCAGCAACAACCCGATCTGTTATTTGATACGCAATTACCGGCCTTTTGTTGGCTCAACGAATTGATTTGGCGAGATTTTTATAAGCATTTGATGTTCCACCATCCTAAACTGGTTAAAGGCGCTAACTTTCAGCAGAAATACAACGGCTTAGATTGGTATCACGACAACCCGAGCTTTAAAGCGTGGTGCGAAGGAAAAACAGGCTACCCATTAGTTGATGCAGCAATGCGTCAATTGGTTGAGACAGGCTGGATGCACAACAGGCTAAGAATGGTGGTGGCAAGCTTCCTAACCAAGCACCTGCTGATCGATTGGCGTTGGGGTGAGCGTTTCTTTATGTCGCACCTTATCGATGGTGATTTCAGCGCGAATAATGGTGGCTGGCAGTGGGCCTCAAGTACTGGCTGTGATGCTCAACCCTACTTTCGAATTTTCAATCCAATCACTCAGAGTGAAAAGTTTGATCCAAAAGGAATTTTTATTCGTAAGTACATACCAGAGCTGCAAAATATCCCAGATAAGCATGTGCATTTCCCACATGACTTTATCGCTAAAAACGGAATAGACAGCGAATACTGGCAACCCATCGTTGAGCACAAAGAAGCACGATTGAGAGCCTTAGCCTTCTTCAAATAATTAGAGTGAATATTATGGATAACTCTCTATGGCTTGATAACTTTCTCAACATGTATCGAGAACTCGGAACCGACAATTTCGACGTGCTTAAGACAGTTTATCACCCTGATATTGAATTCCAAGACCCGCTGCATCATGTCAGCGGTATTTCGGCGCTTACGCACTACTTCGAGAACCTCTACACCCAGGTAACGAGCTGTTACTTTCATATCGAACACACTTTCGAAGTGAACGACGAAGCTTCGGTGTATTGGACGATGCAGTTTGCTCACAAGCAATTAAATGGGCAAAAGCCAATCGAAGTGCAAGGACACAGTCACCTTAAGATGCTCGACGGTCAAGTGGTCTATCACAGAGACTATCTTGATGTCGGCTCTATGTTGTATGAACACATTCCAGTTCTGGGCTGCGCCATCAAATCCATCAAAAAGAGAGCGAGCCAATAATGCGTATTATGATCACAGGCGCGACCTCAGGCATCGGCCAATCACTCGCTATCGATTATGCTCAACAAGGGCATCAGGTGATTGCTTGTGGCCGTAACCCAGACAAGCTGCAAGCCTTGGTTGATTCTCACGAGACAGACTTATCGCACTCGTCAATTGACCCACTCTGTTTTGATTTGACCGATTACCACAATTTCCCTGCACTCGAACAAGATAAGCAGCTCGACCTACTGATCTTGAACGCGGGTGATTGTGAGTACATCAACGACCCCGTGAATTTTGATGCCGAGCTTTTCGAGCGCGTCATCAACATCAATCTAATTTCAATTGGCTACGCCCTTAAAGCCTGGTTAAAAAACATTAAGCCGGGCGGCCGTTTGGTTTTAGTAAGCTCCAGCGCCAGCTTTTTACCTTTGCCAAGAGCCGAGGCTTATGGCGCTTCAAAGGCAGCCCTCACCTACTTAGGCAGAACACTGTCGGTTGATCTGGCCGAGCACAATATTCATGTCTCAATTGTGCACCCAGGCTTTGTTGAAACGCCATTAACCGAGCGAAATACCTTCTCTATGCCTATGATTATTAGTAGTGAGGCCGCAACTCAGCGAATCGTAAATGGTATTGCTCAAGGAAAGAGTGAAATCGATTTCCCAAGACGATTCATCATGTTGATGAAGCTACTAAGAATGCTTCCAACTCCAGTTTGGCAAAAACTCGCTTCAAGGATGGTATAACAATGAAGAAAATCGCCATTATAGGTTCAGGCATCTCTGGACTGACTTGCGCACACATATTAGATAAGCACCACGACGTGACCGTATTCGAAAAGAACGATTATGTTGGGGGCCACACCGCTACCGTTGATATTGAACATCAAGGCTCGGCGTTTTCGATAGATACAGGTTTCATAGTATTCAACGATCGAACCTACCCGAATTTCAATCAGCTACTCGCACAACTCGGTGTTGAAAGGCAACCGACCGAAATGAGCTTCAGCGTACACAACACCACAACTAAATTCGAATACAACGGCCATAGCATCAATTCGTTATTCGCGCAGAGGAGTAACATCTTCAAACCTCAGTTCTGGTCTTTAGTGTCTGACATCCTCAAGTTCAACAAACTGTGTAAGGCTCAATTCGAAAGTAACGAGTTCACACCGGATGTTACCTTGGGCAACTTCCTACGTGAAAACCAGTTTTCCGACTTTTTCAGCCAGCATTACATCCTACCGATGGGCGCAGCAATTTGGTCGACAAGCTTAGAGGAAATGGAAGAATTTGAGCTTAAATTCTTCATTCAATTCTTCTACAACCACGGGCTACTCGACATCGCGAACCGTCCACAATGGTATGTAATTCCTAAAGGGTCGCGCTCTTACGTTGAAATCATCCTTTCACGCTTGAACAAATCCGTCGCTTTGAACACATCGATCAAACAAGTCACTCGCAATGAAGCGGGCGTCACGATTGAATTTGAAGATGGCGCTACACAAGACTTCGACGAAGTGATATTTGCTTGTCACTCAGACCAAGCGTTACGTTTACTCGGCGATGCGACAGAGCAAGAGCAACAGGTTCTAGGCGAGATCCCATACAGCCGTAATGAAGTGGTTCTACACACCGATACCCGATTGTTACCAGACAGAAAGCTTGCATGGGCAAGTTGGAACTACATGTTGGATGGCGATAGTAAACGACCTGCCTGTGTGACATACAACATGAACATTCTGCAAGGCATCGAAAGCCAGGACACCTTCTGCGTCACCTTGAATCAGAGCGAAGCCATCGACCCAGAAAAAATCATTCGCAGCTTTGTTTATCATCATCCGGTGCTTAACTCGAACACGGTCGAAGCTCAGCACAAGCGTGAGCAGATTTGTGGCAAAAACCAGACGCACTTCGCCGGCGCATACTGGTACAACGGCTTCCATGAAGACGGTGTCCACAGTGCACTCGATGTGACTAAGCGCTTTGGCCTAGATTTGAGCACGAGTTCAGTACGATGAACACTCACACCATCATATCCGACATGGGGATAGCATCCGAAAAGAGTGAAGAGCTCAGCGGCATTTACTGGGGCAACGTACGCCACCGCCGCTTTGGCGATATTACTCATGAATTTAGCTACCAGTTGTACATGATGGGATTAGATCTCGATGAAATCCCTCAAACAACCACTCGCAGTCGCTTATTCGGTACTCAGTGGTACAACCCGATTCGCTTTGTCGAATCGGATTATCTCGCTGAAAAAAAAGAAAATGTCACGACTGATGAACCTAAACCACTCAAGCAACGTATAGCATCCAAAGTACAACATCTTGGTGGGGTTTGGTCTGAATCAAACCGTGTGACGATGCTGGCTCAGTGCCGTTGTTTAGGGATTTATTTCAGCCCAATCAACTGTTTTTTCTGTTACGACGAGACTGGTGATTGTCGCTACATGTTGGCCGAAGTGAGCAACACGCCTTGGCGAGAAAGACACTATTATCTCATCGACATGCACAAAGAGTTGAAAGTAAAAAAAGAGTTTCACGTTTCACCGTTCATGGATTTAGACATGAACTACTTGTGGAAAATAAAGCCACCAACGAAACGGACGTTAGTACACATCGAGAGTCATCGTAGCGACAAGATTTTTGATGCCACACTAGCACTCTCAAAGCAGTCGGTAACAAAAGCAAACATTAGGAAAACGGTACTGCGGATCCCAGCAATGACAATCAAGGTTGTAATGGGTATCTATTTTCAGGCTCTCAAATTATTTCTGAAAAAAGTACCGTTTGTGGCGCATCCAGACTCAGCGTCTAAAACGCCTTAAAGACGTCTAAATTGAAGGCTTGGGTTGGCCTAACGAGACCAGCAGTTCTAACCATCAGCCAGTAAAACTAAATTTAAAACAATTTCTCAGCGAGGTTTCCATGGAACAGCTTGCAAAACAAAACAACAACGTAGAACAACAAGCTAAAGCCGTTGCTGTTTCAAGCAACTGCAAATATCGAGCTCTAATTTTCAAGGTTCTAGAACGTCTGCAATTCGCAAAACTCGAAGTAATAGAACGAGACAAGCATTCGGTGTTCGGAAACAGAGAAGCGACTTTAAGCGCTCAAATCGTTATCCATGATGCGAGCTTTTATCGAGATGTAGTAATGAGCGGCAGTATTGGTGCATCTGAGGCCTACATTGATGGAAAATGGACCAGCCCAGATCTCACCAAAGTCATTCAAATCATGGCTCGAAATCAAGCACAGTTAGACGAGCTTGATGACAAGACGCAATGGATTTCACGAATCAAAAATCTACTGCTACGCCGTAGGAACGCCAACACAGAGCAAGGCTCTAAACGTAACATTCTCGCCCACTACGACATCGGTAACGAGCTATATGAGCGCTTCCTAGACAGCTCAATGCAATACTCTTCTGCTATCTACAGCGAAGATGCGTTAACTCTGTCGAAAGCACAACAGAACAAAATGAAAACCATCTGTGAGCGTTTAGAGCTGTCTGAATCAGATAACGTGGTTGAGATAGGCACTGGCTGGGGCGGATTAGCGATATTTATGGCTCAGCACTACGGCTGTCACGTTACGACCACTACCATTTCAGATGCTCAGCACGAGCTGGCAGAACAGCGAGTCAAAGCACTCGGCTTAACCGACAAAATCACCCTACTGAAAGAGGATTATCGCAACCTCTCTGGTGAGTATGACAAGTTGGTGTCTATCGAGATGATAGAAGCGGTCGGACATGAATATCTGCAAACCTTCTTTGAAAAGTGCTCTTCTCTGTTGAAGCCTTCAGGAAAAATGCTGATTCAAGCGATTACCATTGCCGACAGTCGTTATGATAAATACCGTAAAGGCGTCGACTTTATTCAGAAGTACATCTTCCCCGGAGGTTGTTTACCTTCGGTTGCCGTGATGACTCAACATCTTGCCACCAGCACCGACCTTGTCGTCCAAGAAATTGATGACATTGGCCTTCACTACGCTCGAACACTCAACGACTGGAACGTCGCCTTTGAAAACAGCTGGGAAGAGCTCGAGTCATTAGGCTATTCAGAAGAGTTTAAACGCCTTTGGGTTTTCTACTTCTGTTACTGCGAAGGGGCATTCCTAGAGCGCGTGATCAGTACTCATCACCTTGTCGCAAGAAAACCTCGTTACTTTGGAGCAAAAGATGAAACGGTTTTGGATTATTAATCTCGTTCTGTTTCAAGCGACCTGGGTTTGCAGCGCCTTCTTTACCGCGCAAGCCCCGTTCGTCACGCCATTGATCGTGGTGGTTCACTTCCTTCTCTCTCCAACTCGCAGTAGCGACTTGAAAATACTCGTCTTATTACCATTGGGGCTATTGCTTGATAGCCTCATGCTCCACTTCGGTATTTTTGCCGTCGACTCTGAAATTGCTAATCAATCTTGGTTTCCAGTTTGGCTCATTTGCCTGTGGATCATGTTCTTAATCAGTTTCAATCACAGCCTGAATTGGCTTTTAAAATGCTCAAAAGTGATCTTGTTTGTCATAGGGTTCGTAGCAGGTACTAGTAGTTATTGGGGAGGCATCAAAGCAGGCGCCCTTCTTACTACTTGGCCAGATGCATCGGTGCTAGCTGCCCTTGCATTAAGTTGGGGGATTTTGTTGCCCTTACTGGTGGCCGCTTACTCCAACTTAGTACAACCCAAAATGGCAACAACGAGGTGACTTATGGCTTTTCCACGCAACCCTACGCAAGCGCTCAATTCTAAGAGCGATAATAGTCGCGTTCGCACACAAGCAAGCGAGCAATCAAGAAATCGACTATTTAGCTTAGTCACCTTAACCCTCATTTGCGCGGCACTGCTATTCGCAGGAAGCGCTAAAGCTTCCGCTGTAGATAATCTAAGCAAACGCGGCCAAGGTGAGATGAGCTACCTGTTTTGGACACTCTACTCAGCTGAATTCTACGCGACCCCAACCAATTCTGAACGCGCGTTAAAGCTTGAATATTACCGTGCGATTGACAGCAAAGACCTCGTTGATGCTACCCAAGATCAATGGAGCAAACTTGGTTACTCCAACAACAATATCCAACGTTGGTTGAAGCCTCTATACGAGATGTGGCCCAACGTAGAAGCAGGAAGCACACTCACTATCCGCGTAACCGAAGACAACGTGAGTCGTTTTTACTTCGATGAGCAGCCTATCGGTATCATTCAAGACAAGCAGTTTGGTGACGCTTTCCTAGCCATTTGGTTATCTGAAAACACCTCTGAGCCCGGTCTACGCAAACAACTATTAGGTTTGAACAAATGAATCCAAAAACAACAATAAAATTTGCTTTGGCACTGTTTTCACTCACTTGGCTAACAGGTTGTGGCTCTGCAAGTTTAGAGAATCACGCAGACACCACGCCAGAGCTCAAGCTGGAAACCTTCTTTGACGGTGAATTGATGGCCTACGGCATCGTGCTTGACCGTTCTGGTAACCTACTACGCCGTTTTGACGCTAAGCTCGTCGCGACCTGGGACGGTGACAAAGGAGAAATCAAAGAGTGGTTTTCTTTTGCTGATGGCGAACGCTCAACACGCGTTTGGAACCTGTTAAAAACCGGCGAAAACACCTATTCGGGTACCGCTAATGATGTAGTCGGTACCGCTTATGGCGAGACTCTAGGTTCTGCTCTGTATTGGAAATACGACTTAGAAATCGAAGTCGACGGCAGCACCTATGAAGTGGTGCTAGACGACTGGATGTTCTTGATGGACGACAAACGCTTGTTCAACAAAACTGAGATGTCTAAATTTGGCTTTAAAGTCGGAGAGGTCATCTTATACATCGAGAAGATTTGATGTAACTGCCGTTTCTAATTGTCAGTTTCCAATCGTTAACTTCATCGATAACTACAGTACGTAACAAAACAGCCCACAACGAAAATTGTGGGCTGTTTTGTTTAATCCCTCGAATAGCATACCTGCATGCTCAAGCCACTGTGCTAAGATGCGCCACCAGCATACAAATGGACTAGACTGACACTAAGCAGTCCCCATTTGTTTCGCTAAGCGTAGATTCCCTACCATGAATAATTGAAAAGGCTTTAAAGCATGAGCAAGTTGACCTCAGCGGAGCGTAAAGCTCGCGACAATGAACGTTTCTCACAACGCGTAAACGACCGCAGAGAAAAAGGCGAAGACGTAGTTGCTTACGCACTGACCAACAAGAAAGCTGTAAAATTCCTGACTAAGTCGGAAAAGAAACGCTTCAATGAAGCGAAAGTCATTCGCCAAGAAGAACAGCGAGTGAAAGATCAAGAAGAGCTCAACAGAATCGAAGACTCATTCACGACCAAACAGTTCGACGACGAGTAATCTGATTTTCAAAAGCGCTGGCGCTATGCCGGCGTTTTTACTTTTTAGTACTCCTTCTTTTTTCCGTCCTGGCTTACATCACTTTCTCAAACCTCAATTCTATCGAGCAATCTTAGTCATGAGCCTCAGCATCTTGGTCTTAGATCTCAGAAAACAAGCTTTCAAAGCCTTACTATCTCGATTCAATTCAACAATCCCGAGTCCCCATGATTTTAATCACCGGATCAAGCAGCGGTTTAGGCGCAGCTTTAGCTAAGCAATATGCGAACGCATCAAACAGCCGTCAGCGCTTAATGATCACTGGCCGCAGCTCACAGCGTTTAGCTGAATTAGCGAAAAGCCTGCCAGCAGATACCGTTAGCCAAACCTGTGATCTATGTGACCCGAACTCCGTGAGCGAACTGCTTGATGCATTGCCAGAAACACCAAAACTGGTGGTTCACAGCGCTGGCAGTGGATACTTCGGTAAGATAGAACAGCAAGATCCAGCGGCGATCAGTGACATGCTCAAAAACAATATCGAGTCCTCGATATTTCTGATTCGCGAGCTGGTTCAGCGTTACAAAGATCAACCCGTCACCATTGCAGTCGTGATGTCGACCGCGGCTCAAGGCGCTAAAGCAGAAGAGTCCACCTACTGCGCAGCAAAATGGGCAGTAAAAGGCTTTATCGAATCGGTAAGGTTAGAGCTCAAAGGTCACCCGATGAAAATCGTTGCGGTTTATCCCGGCGGAATGGCGACAGAGTTTTGGGGAACCAGCGGCAAAGCAATGGATACTTCAAGCTTTATGACAGCTCAAGAAGCCGCTCAAATGCTGCAACAGGCGTTAACCAGCACTGAGCATGGATTTGTATCAGATATCACGATAAACCGCGGTTAACGGTCAAAGAGAGCGTCGAACAGGTAAACAGAGCTATTCGAGCTAATTATTTGTGAGGGTGAGCATGAAAGTGTGCGACAATGCTCGGCGTAAATTCATATTCAAGGTTTATTATGAAACTTCTAGTTCGTAACCTATCGCGCTCTACTGCTGAGCAAGACATCCGTGTTCTATTTTCTGAGTTCGGCTCAGTAAAAGAGTGCAGCCTAGTTTTAGACCAAGAAACTGGCGAATCTAAAGGCTTTGCATTTGTTGAAATGCCAGAGCACGAAGAAGCGAAAGCGGCACTAAACAAGCTAAACTTGTCAAAGCTTGGCAAAAACACGATTCGTGTAAAAGTAGCGAACTCTTAATCGAGTAAACGCTTTATAAGCCACATGGCTTAGCTTAAGCAGCATAAGCGCAGATAATAAAGCCCGTAACGATATTGCGCTGAATAAGCATAATATCGTTACGGGCTTTTTGCTGCTCACGATTCGAATACGCCTACAACCCTTCATGTTCATCAATAGCACGCCTTGCTTCTGCCATTGAACATCCTGATTCCATCACTAACTGCGCGACCGTCATCGAGGGCGTAGCGGCTAACAACGATGCCAAACACACCACAGGCTTAGGCAGCACTTTGTCGATTGCAGTTGCTATCCAATCGTCTTTTTCATGGGTTAACTTGGTTTTAAATTCAATGAGTTGATGATCTTGAGCCACCAACAGCCAGTTGCGTGAACGTCGAACTCGCTTCAACTGGCATCCACACTCAGTCGCATTCGCCATCACTTGGCTTTTATCACTCACACGATGTACAAAACTATTCAGTGGGACACTAAACATAACTCTCTGCCAACCAATCTCTACTAATCATCCAAGCGCTCTCTAACTACCACTCAGCAACTCAAAATTCTCTATCAATAAAATCATGCTTAGAATTACACAGACACAAAAAAACCGCCAGTGATGCGCTAAGCAGCCTCGCGGTTTTTCGTACTTTACAGCCTATTGATCAGAATCAGCACCAGCATCAGCATCAGCATCAGCGGCTAAGCATTTTCAATTCAACATGGATAATCAACAGCAGCTTTTTGAATTGCCACTATCGCAGCAGTTTGAACTCTCCTGACTTCCTCGCTCAAAACCCTCAATCGCATCAGCCAACGCAGTAAATGATTGCTCAATATTGTCACGCGAAGTCGCGATGTTCATTCGCATAAAATGATAACTCTCAGCGCCAAACCAGCCGCCCGGTGTTAATCCCATTTTAGCTTGTTCAAACACCACGCTCTTTAAATCTTCTTCCGAGAAACCTAACTCAGAAAAATCAAACCACACTTGGTAAGTGCCTTGCGGTTGGAAGACTTTTAACTGAGGAATTCGCTGCTCTGAAAATTCGGTAATCCACTTAACTGTGCCTTGCAGATACGCCAACATACCATCTAACCACTCTTCACCCTTTTCGAAGGCAGCAATCGTCGCAAACGTCGTCAAGGCATTACCATGGTCAAGATACATCGCCGCGACATTGGTTTTGAACGCTTCAAATAGCTCATTTTTGTTGGTGTACACATAGCCGTTTGAGATGCTGTGCATGCCAAAGGTTTTCGCCGGAGAGCCAATCAAGGTGATGACCTTGTCGTAATCAAAGCTGGTCAAGCTAGTGAAAGCGTGACCTTCAAAGATAATGTCTGAGTGGACTTCATCGCTGATGATCAGCACATCGTGGCGCTTGGCGATCTCGATGACTTGTTCAATTTCTTGCTGTGTCCACACACGACCTGTTGGGTTGTGAGGATTACAGAAAATCATCGTTTTTACTTTGTGTTCGATTATCTGCTGTTCCATACCATCGAAATCAATGCGGTAACCTTGCTCATCATTAATCAGTGGGCTGTTCACCACCTGACGATTAGCCTTGTTCACCAAGTTAGAAAACTGGTGATACGCTGGCGTATGGATTAACACACCATCACCTTCATTGGTGAATTGACGCAGTAACAACGCGATACCAGAAAGCACACCCGGCACCTGAACGAACTTATCAGCAGATAGGTTCAAGCCATGACGCATTGAATACCATTGAGAAAGCGCTTCAAACACCGCCTGCTCATGAAACTCGTAAGAGTACACACCGCGCCCAACCAAACGATTCAGCTCTTGAGTGATCGGTTCTGCTACCTGAAAATCCATATCGGCAACCCAATATGGGAATACATCGGTGGTGTTGTAAATGCTCTCTAGCATCTCTGGTTTGCTTTTGATAAACGCATGTTCACCGTAATTCGATGCACTGTTAAACGCTGTCATGGAGGGTTCCTCAAATAGTGTGTTTGGTTCTTTTGCAATCAACTGGATTGCCTGAATACCCTTAAGACGATGACAAGGCTCAAAAGACGAAGCTTCCAGAGAAATCTTGTGACTAATTTAAATTAATCTCGCATCTCGACCACAATTTCAGTCTTGACCGAGTTCGCGATAAAGCAGTTTTTGTGCGCTAAATGATGCAGTTTGTCGAGCTGTTTGGCAGTTGGCTTCTTAGTGCCTAAGAACACAATATCAGGTCGCAGAGTCACCTTAGTGATAGACGAGCGGCCAGATTCATCTTCTTCCAGCACACCAATCGCATCATCCACATAAGAGTCGATCACGTACTTCTGCTTTGCAGCAATGCCCAAAAACGTCAGCATATGGCAGCTAGAAAGTGCCGCGATAAACGCTTCTTCTGGGTCGACATTCGCTTCCACCGAAAACGGCAGTGGCACAACATGAGGAGAAGATGAAGCTGGCACAGTGATACCACCATCGAACTCCCACGTATGACCGCGACTGTATTGGTTGTCACTAAAGGCTTCATCGTCACCACGAGCCCAACGAATCACCGCACTATATTCAGACATAATCCCTTCCTCTATCCATTAGTTATCAAATAATTGGTTCTCAAACGACGAGTTATTTAGCGATCAGCAGGGTGATTGACACCATCATTAGTCACCACATCGCCAATATCAAAAGGGTTTACTCCTTCCAAACAACCGATGTTAAATCCATATTCATTGAGGCTTGAGCGGCGTTGGTGATGAGTATAGATACCGCAGTTTGAGCAGAAGTAATGCTTCGCGGTGTGGGTATTGAATTGATAAAGCTTGAGATGCTCAGCACCTTTGAGGATCTTGATACCATCCAGCGCCACAGAGCCTACAATCGCCCCTCTACGACGGCAGATAGAACAATCACAACGGCGTGGTTTTTCTATCCCGTTAGGTAAGCTGAGCTCTAATTCAACCGCACCACAATGGCAGGCTGCCTTGTGAAAAGGTTTGATAACCGTATCTCCGACCTGTTTCATGAGCACTCCTTGTTCTAGTTACTGGTTGCTGGTTACTTTTCACCCATCATATCGTGATTTGTTATTTTGGTAAAAAAATGTGTTTTCCAACAAATATATAGCGCATGTTCTCAACACATAATTTAAGCTAAATCTCGGCACCACTGACTCTACCATCATCGACACAACGATCACTGAGTCGTATTCAAACTATTTAATCTCTTTCTACAGGGCACACCTATATGAATCTCAATCTGATTAAACACTTTCTCGCAGCCTATGACTTCAAGAGTATTTCTAAGGCAGCAGAACATATGAATATGACTCAGCCATCAATGACCGCCGCGATAAAAAACTTTGAAGAGCAGAGCGGAAAGATCATGTTTTATCGCACCAGTCGTTCAATTCAGCCGACAGAAGATGCGCATTATCTTGCTGAGCAATGCCGAGAAATATTAGGTCGGCTCGACTCAGTATTTGAAGAAGAGAGAAAGCTAAAAATCTGCTGCCCAGAAGTGATCATGCAGGCACTCCCTGGCTATGAAGGCGTCTACTTTGTTGAAACTCCCGCCATCGAATACAGCATTTTGGACAAACTAAGAACCGGAGAGGTGGATATTGTTGTCGACGACATCTCTGTTACTGATCACTCCTTTATTGTCGAATCGATCGGCTCCCAAAAGCTCGCACTTGCGTGTCGTAAAGACCACCCAACGATTGGCGATACCATCTCCCTTGAGCAGTTCAAAAACGCCGAGCACATCATGCTGCGCCTAAAAGACAAAAATGTAAGCGCGCTAGAAACCCGAACTGAAGAAGCATTTGAGCGTAACGTGGTTCGAGAAGTTTCCGGTCAATCGAATCTACTGCTGAACGCTCGTAACTCTGACGCGGTGTGTATTGTCAGTGAGTCCATGTTTAATTTAGCAGAAGAGTTAGGGCTAAAAGTCCTCGAACCGCCATTTGCGTTGCGTAACTACGAAATGAAAATGATTTATCACAAACGCAGTATTCAAGATCAGCGACATGCTCAAGTTCGAGAACACATCAAAAAGCATCTAACGCCACCTTCCAAGAAATAAACAAAAACTATGCAAGTAATGAGAAGTCGCAAATAAAGACAAAATAAACCAAATTACATAGATAAAATCTATGTGTTTTATAGTTACTACCCAATGGTTCGCCGCTTAAAAACTGCCTAAGATATCGTCATCAACGAGGCCTATTACACACCCTCGTATCCTTCAACTTTTGAAGAACGACGAAACAGGATGGATTCTGAGTCTGATTCATACGAAATACAGAACCAGGGTAACACTATGAAAAAAACCATTATTGCTCTCTCAATCTTAGCGTCTTGCAATGTGATGGCTCACTCTCATCACGCATCAGAGCGTTTAACTCACGGCGACCATGACCACTCATTCGATATGAGCGAGTACGATGTTGTGCTTTCTAATAACTATGACCCGTTTGCTAATGGCATTGAGTTTCTCTCTCCAACCATGTCTGCTGAGCAGCAAAGTTACTTCCCTTTATCTGAAAATGCCTCGACAAAACTAGCGGGGTCATTCCCAGAAATAATCTGGCGAGGTGAACCTCTATTCACGCCGGAATACAACAAAGAAAACATGGAAAAGGCGCAGCAAGAAGGCAAAATTCATCCAGAGTTAGCAGCGATGGAAGAAGCAATGACCAACCCTGTGATCTTTAAGCTATCAGACCGCATGTACAACGCATTTGGCTTTGAGGGAGCTTCGATCACCTTCCTTCAGGGTGACAAAGGACTGATCATTATCGACGCTGGTTCAACGGCTGAAACCGGTGAAGCCATGCTGTCGGCTTACCGTGACGCAACTGGAGACGAGCGTGAGGTTCATACGATTTTCTATACTCACCACCACCCAGATCAATGGGCAGGAACCGAGGGGCTAGCAACGCGTGAAGACTTCGAATCTGGCAAAATTAATGTCATCGCTCATGTTGATTTCCAGAAGAAAATGAATGAAGAGTCTGGCATTTATCTTAATCAACAGTCGATTCGAACCGCGTATGCATTTGGTGCCTTTATCCCTCATAACAATGACTACGATAAAGGGGTAAACCAAGGTGTTGGCTACCCAGCAGACATCGTGATGCAATCACAAAACAAATCCTTCTTCGCGCCAAATATCTTAGTCGACGATCTGATGATCATGAAGGTAGATGGCCTTACATTGGAGTTTTTCCACACCCCAGGAGAAGCGCCAGATGGTGTTGCACTCTATGTACATGAAACGGGAGACATGGTCGGTGGCGATACCATTCAAGGTGAAACCATTCCAAACCTCTACACCATTCGTGGTACCGAGTACCGTGACGGCCTTGAATGGGCAGACTCTATAGACCGCATGCGCCGCTATCAGCCAAAAACGCTTTCCCTACACCACGGCCGTTCTGCAGTAAGCCAAGAGCGTGTTGAAGATGTAATGAAAGCCTACGCGGATTCACTGCGCTACATGCAAGATCAAACGGTTCGCCATATCAACAAAGGCTATACCATGCATGAGCTTTCGGACAGTATCCGTCTGCCTGAAGAACTCAAAGATCACGATTACCTTCGCCCGTTGCGTGGCTCAGAATATCAAAATGTTGCCAATATCTATGCGGGTAATGTTGGTTGGTTCAATGGTGATGCCAGTGAGCTTGCGAAGCCTGCACACAAAGACATGGCGCAACTTTACGTTGATATGATGGGTGGCTCAGACGCCATTAGAAAGGCTGCGGATCGCATGATCGAGAAACAACAGTACGGTGAAGCGATGCAGATCCTAACGCATGTTATCCGAGTCGATCACAACGATATGTATGCTCGTGGACAAAAAGCCGTTGCGCTAGAGCGTTGGGGTTGGGAACAATCGACCCCGGGTTGGCGTCACTGGGCACTCACAGGTGCAGCAGAGCTTCGCGGAGAACTAGATGGCGTACTCGATACAATGAACTTTTTTGGCGATGCCAGCAAGTTCGTTGAGGCACCAACCGATGATGTGATGTCACTGATTCCAACTCGCCTAATAGCCGAGCAATTGAACACCAACGAGACGCACGTCATCAACCTTGTTGTGGATGGAAGCCCATACCTTGTCAACGTGTCTAACCGCACAATGGCTGTCGACAATGGTTTTAGCTCTGAGAGCGCCGATCTCACCGTCGATATGTCAAAACAAGACCTTGTTCACTTGTTCTTAGTCAAAGACATCAATGTTGAAGAATCAACAGCGAAAGCAACCAAGGGCGATATCAAGCAACTTCAACGTTTGGTTGATGTGATTGATACCTTCTCTCCGTTCTATCTACACCTTCGTTAACCCCAATAAATAACCCGTGCCTCATTCATTTGAGGCACGATAAGAGGTGCCCATGATAGACAAAGATACTTTTATCCCAAGGGCGTTAGCGGTTGCCATCGTTGTATTTCTTTTACTTGTTTAACTCGGAAATTAACGACTCGAGCTGACGTAATCGCCAAACCGCTCAAACAGAAAATCCAAAAACAGTCGGATACGCTTCGGCTGATATTTCTTGCTGATGTACACCACATTCAAGTCGGCGCTCGACACCGACATCGCGGTATTGAAGTTTTTCATGTAGCCATTAAGCAGAGTCACAAGGCGTTGGTTATTGATGTCATCTTGCACATCCAACACCGATTTAAGCGCAATGCCCTCACCTTTTAATGCCCAGTAGCGAATCACTTCGCCATCGTCTGAAAATCGCTTCGGCACAACCGTCACCGACTTCTTCATATCATTGTCTTGGAAGTGCCATGTCTTGAGCTCTTCATTGCTACGCAGCATGGCTAAACAGTCGTGTTCGACCAAATCTTGTGGTGTTAACGGTGTTCCATGTTTAGCAAGATATTCAGGAGAAGCGCACAACACACGTCGGCTTGGTGATAAGCGTCTGGATATCAAACTGCTGTCGACCAGTTCACCATAACGAATCACGATATCCATGCCAGATTCAGCAATGTTCGAGAGGTTATCGTTCAAATACAGGTAAGGAATAACGTCCGGATACTGCTGGCAAAACTCCGAAAGAATAGGAAGAATGTACTGCTTTCCGATGTCTTTTGGCGCGGCAATCTTTAGCGAGCCTTTGACTTCTTTTACGCCATTTTGAATCAGGTTTTCGGCCTCACTGACGTTGTCTAAAATCTCCAAACATGCCTTGTGATACAACTCCCCAGAGTCGGTCAAAGACACATGACGCGTGCTTCGATTCAACAACTTCACACCATATCGTTCTTCAAGCGCCTGCAGCCTTGCTGTCATGGTCGCAGGAGAAAGCCCTAACTCTCGCCCAGCCGCAGCTAACCCGTGATGCTTAACAATGCTCACGAACATCGCCATATCTGAAAACTTATCCATACGATTCTCGCTTCCACCTCTTCGTCTTACTTCTCGATCTTAATGCTCGATTTGAATACTCAGCCACACTATTCAGTTTAACCGAATAATGAATTTATATTTTAACCAATTATCAAATTTAGTCGAATAAATATAATGGCAAACATCAACAGAACAACGCAGGAATTCAGAGCATGACTAACGAATCGACTAAACAAGAGAAACACACTTTCGTCATCATTGGTGGCACATCAGGTATCGGCAAAGCACTAGCGATGCAACTAAGAAACGAGAACAACACGGTACATATTGCCAGCCGACACACCGGCGTTGATATCACGGATGAAAAGTCGATTTGTGAATACTTCGAATCGATTGGCGTGTTTGACCACTTAATCGTAACGGCTGGCTCATCCGCTCCCGCAGGAAAAGTAACAGACGTAGCAACCGCAGACGCTAAGACAGCTTTTGACACTAAGTTTTGGGGCAGCTTAAACGTAGCCAAACATGCCGCTCGTTACATGACACCAAACGGCTCTATCACGTTCACAACTGGCATGTTGTCACGCAAGGTTGTGGCAGGCACTTACGTAAAAACCGCCATCAACGCCGCACTAGAAAGCGTAACCAAAATACTGGCGAAAGAGCTATCCCCCATTCGAGTCAATGCCGTTAGCCCGGGTTTAACCATGACGGAAGCCTACAAAAACATGGACGATTCCGCTCGTACAAGCATGTACGACAACGCCAAAAACAACCTACCCGCAGGCAAGGTTGGCGAGCCTTCAGAGATAGCCATGGGTTACCTGTTCGCAATTAATAACCCATACGTCACTGGGTCAATCATCGATATCGATGGCGGCGCTCTACTCGGCTAACACTCCGCAAAGAAGCAAAGACATAAAGAACAATCGTTAGGGCGTGTATCTCACGTCCTAACAAACAAGAATTTACATAGGTAGATCATCATGAAACAAGAAACTGTCCACCAAGAAACTATCCATAAAGAAACTACCCATAAAGAAAAGATTCCATTCCAAGTTTGGATACTGACACTCGCTGCATTTGCAATCGGCACGGCTGAGTTTGTTATCGCAGGCATTCTTCCACAGATCGCCACATCACTTTCAATCACAGAAGGTCAAGCTGGCTACCTTATCAGTGCTTACGCGTTGGCTATCGTTATCGGCGGCCCGATCTTAACCATCTACCTAGCACGTTTTAACAAGAAGATGGTGCTGATTGGCTTAATGGCACTGTTCATCATCGGTAATGTCTTATCAGCCCTTGCTCCTAGCTACCCACTTCTACTTGCCAGCCGTGTTATCGCAGGCTTAGTGCAAGGCCCTTTTTATGGTATCGGTGCGGTTGTTGCAACCAACTTAGTGTCTGAAAAAATGGCAGGTCGTGCCGTTGGCCAGATGTTCGCAGGCTTAACACTCGCTAACGTTCTTGGCGTTCCAGCTGGTACATGGGTCAGCTTGCAATTCGGTTGGCACACCACTTTCTTTACCGTGGCAGCACTTGGCACTATCGCGATGCTTGCCATTCTGACTTCGATTAAGTCGACAGGTCACAGTGAAGCGAAGGACATCAAAACTCAGCTTCTAGCGTTCAAAAATCCAATGTTACTGATCAGCTTAGCAATCACCGCTTTTGCTTGGTCTGGCTTCATGACGCTTTACGGCTACCTTGCGCCAATCGCCATGCACATCACAGGTTACAGTCAAGAATCAGTGACTTGGATCTTAGTGATAGTGGGTGTTGGCTTAATCATCGGTAACACCTTGGGCGGACGCTCTTCAGATAAAAACCTAGGCAAAGCTTCAATGTTTTGGGCTATCGCGATGATCATTTCATTGGTGGTAGTTGGCCTTGTGGTAGACAACAAAATCCTCTTCGTTGCAGCTGCATTTGTCTTTGGTATTGCATCATTTGCGAACGTCCCTGCCATGCAACTTCGAGTAATGAACCACGGTGGCGAAGGGCAAGAGCTAGCAGCAACTGCGAATATCTCAGCGTTTAACTTAGCCAATGCCTTTGGTGGATTCCTTGGTGGCATGGTACTCGACAGCCAACTAGGCGCAGGCATGATTCCGTTCGCAGCCGTTGTGGTTCCTATCGTCGGCTTGTTCTTAATCGCTAAAGCTAACCGAAAAGAGAAACCACAAAGCAACTCAATATTTGCACCCACAGAAGCTAAATAATTTAAGAACTCCGTAACTTCAAAGTGCCAATTCATTATCAAACTGGAATTGGCACAGCACTAAAAATTCATAAAGGTAGAGATCATGAACAAGTTATTCGAAACATCAGAACTGAAAGGCCTAGAGCTGCAAAACCGTGTGGTTATGGCACCCATGACACGCGCTCGCACCAGCCAGCCTGGAAACGTGCCAAACGACATGATGGCGACTTATTACCAACAACGAGCAAGTGCAGGGCTAATCATCACTGAAGCCACACAAATTTCAGATGACTCTCAAGGTTACTCATTCACACCCGGCGTCTATACCGATGCGCAAATCGAAGGTTGGAAATCAGTAACAACAGCAGCAAAAGAGCAAGGTGCCGCGATATTCTGCCAACTATGGCACGTAGGCCGAGTATCACACCCTACCTTTCAAAAAGGCGAGTTGCCGATTGCACCTTCAGCACTGGCACCTATAGAAACGCAGGTTTGGATCTCTGATGAGAATGGTAACGGCAACATGGTGGATTGCATCCAACCAAGAGAGATGACCCAAGCCGATATCGATCGTGTTGTTCAAGATTTTGCTAACTCAGCGAAAAAAGCAGTCGAGGCAGGGTTCAACGGAGTGGAAATCCACGGTGGTAATGGCTACCTCATCGATCAATTCCTAAGAACCAATTCAAATAAGCGCACCGACAACTATGGAGGCAGCCGCGAGAACCGACTTCGTTTTCTAATCGAAGTGGTGGATGCAGTGATTGATGCGATTGGTGCCGATAAGGTGGGTGTTCGTTTAGCTCCGTTCATCACCTTCAAAGACATGAACTGCCCAGACATCGTGCCAACTATTTTAGAAGCTTCAAAGGCGCTACAAGCACGCGACATCGCTTACCTGCATCTATCAGAAGCAGATTGGGATGACGCACCTGTGATACCTGAAAGCTTCCGTTTAGAGCTAAGAGAGCTATTCTCTAACACCATCATCGTTGCTGGCAGCTACACACCAGAACGCGCCGAAGAAGTGTTAAGCAAAGGCTACGCCGACCTCGTCGCATTTGGTCGCCCATTCGTTGCGAATCCAGACCTCGTATCACGCCTACAAAACGGCAATGAACTATCCGATCTTGATGGCGCCACTCTGTTCGGCGGCAACGAAAAAGGCTATATCGATTACCCTGCGTTGTAGTGATAAAGCATTAAACAAACACCAAGCCTGCAGAGTACTGCAGGCTTAATTGTCTAGAAACGTGACCGAGCCGATACCTTTTTACACTCGAAAATCCAATTGCACATTTCAACTTAAACCACTGTTATATTTGAACTTTACACAAAAATTAATTATAGAAATATCAATAATAATTCCGATTTAAACGGATAAATGAGGACTCTCCATTGTTCAATGTAGGACAGGTTTACAATCGACGTACAGATATACACGGTCATTACAAAGGTCAGCAATATGGCGGTATCGCGACGCCGGCTGCTCACCCATATGTGTTTATCTTCACTAGCGATGCTGGTGAAGAATTTGGCTACTCTGATGGTTTTAGTGCAGACGGCACTTTCCGATATACAGGAGAAGGGCAAGAAGGTGATATGCAAATGGTTAAAGGAAACTTGGCCATCTTTGAACACCAAAACAACCTCAAAGAGATTCTCTTATTCGAATCAGTCTCAACTGGCTTCGTAAGATTCGTCGGTGTTTGCAACTACATCTGTCATCACATCGAACAGCGCCCAGACAAGAACGATCAACTCCGTGATGCAATAGTTTTCCATTTAGATATCGTCCCTCAAAGTATCGGAAACATCATTCAATCTCCGAAAGTTTCATACCTTACTAAGCCGACTAAAAGTAAGTCTCTGAAGCAATTACGAGACATTGCGTTAGCTTCAACGCCACTAAAAGCTGACCCCAAAGAACAACTCACGCATGTGAAGTACCGCAGTGAAGCAATCAAGCTTTACGCAAAGAAACGAGCAAATGGGCTTTGTGAAGGTTGTGGTGTGCCCTCGCCTTTTGAGACCAAGTCAGGTCCTTACCTAGAAGTGCATCACCTGACACGGTTAGCTGATGGTGGAGCTGATTGCCCTGAAAATGTAATTGCACTCTGTCCGACTTGCCATCGTAAAGCACATTACTCTGTGGAAGCTGCAGATTTCAATGCGAAACTCATCGAGAAAGCACTAAAAATTGAAGAGAATCTGTTGTAAACATTTTCGACAGGCAAAAGAAAGGCTCGCGTGACTAGTGCGAGCCTTATGCAGTTTAGGGGGTAAACCACAATCTGATATTAATTTGGGTAATTATTTAACTTATGAGCCAGTATGCACCTGTGCGCATTGATGTACTATTTTTATATGATTCATCGCGATAAATCAATCGATAAAAGTTAGAGTTTGGTCAATTTAAACCATACAGATTGAAATGATTTAGCGATCTACATCTCGAAAATCATCATAAAACCCATAAAAATCAGATCTATAGGCTTCTCATTTGCCAGTAGCCTTCACCATTGGTCGAGAGTTGGCTGTGTAAATAATCAAGCGTATCTGCGACTATTCCTGAAATGCCTTGTGGTGGGTTGAATAACAACAAACCACTGCCGATTAGGCGATCATCACCCTTAGGGTCTCGAAGGCGAAGCTCCGACTTAATCGGACTTGGCAGCAAACCATCTTTCACTGCAGTAACACAGTGATTCAGAATCAGTGAGCTCTTGTCATCCGTGTAAAGCGGGTACCAAATTAGTGCAGATACCTTATCAGATTGTTGATACGCCTTAACCAAGGCATCGATCACCGCGAGATATTCAGAATCGGTTTCATAGGGAGGATCGATAACAATCAGGTGATGATTATCGTGTTTTGCTACGTCATCAGGCAACGCTTTAAGCCCATCACCCGCGGAAATAGTCAGCTTGCTTGAGACATCAAGGTCACGTTGTAACGTCTCAATATTAGTTTGCAGTAAATCAGCTTCATCTTGCTGAATGTCTGAAAAATAGAAACTATCTTGGCTACGGCCTTGTTGGTAAGTGATGGCTGCTGAGCCCGGATAGAGAGAGATAAGTTGATTCGGATTGTAGTATTCCAGCACCGACATAAATGAAGCAAAGGCCGGAGGAAGATAAGCTTTATTTCGCCACAAGTACCCGACCCCTTCTGCAAACTCACCCGCGTGATTGCTTGGTGCGGTAGTTAAATCATAACAGCCTGTACCTGAGTGGGTGTCGATAACATTCAGGCGTGAATGCTGCTGCATTAATGATTTAACCAGTGCACTCAATACTGGATGCTTGAGTGCATCACCGTGGTCGCCTACATGACATTGATGTCGATATTCCATTCCCTTGCCTCATTTCTACTGACGTCATATAAACATACTTCATATAATGAGGGCTTGCCTGCTCAATCCATTGTTTTTTTAAATAGGCTCACTTTTCTCTAACCAGTTGACTCTTATAAAAAATAAAGCCCTTCGTCTTGCTACAAACGAAAGGCTTTGCTGAACTCACTCGTTGGTCAATGAGGACTAAGGCTGAGCGCTATCCAATTAGAAAACTTAAGCAATCAGGAAACTAAGGATACTCACCCTCAACTTCTACTACTGGTTTCACCTGATAGTGACAAGGCTGTAGGCCAAGTAATTTAGGTAGGGTGATGCCTACTGAAATGGAGGACCACGTACCGCTGACAATACCCACAACGAGTGCAATAGCGAAACCTTGCAGTGCCGCGCCACCCAGTAGCCAAAGCGCAGAGACGGTTATTAGAGTTGTTCCTGAAGTCACCATGGTGCGTGAGAAGGTCGCTTTAACTGATTCGTTAAGCAGGTTGTCAGTATCACCGCTTGGATTGCCACGCAGCATTTCACGAACACGGTCGGCAATGATGATCGAGTCATTCAATGAATAACCCAAAATCGCCAACACAGCCGCTAACACAGTCAGGTTGAACTCAAACTGAGTAAAAGCGAACAGACCCAAGATAAGCGTCACGTCATAGATGATCGCGGCAAGGGCACCGAGTGCTAAACGCCATTCAAATCGTACACTCAGGTACAGCATGATCATTAGGAAACACACCAATACCGCCAAGCCACCTTGGTCAACCATGTCTTGACCCACTTGAGGGCCAACCACGCTGCTGTTAAGCACTTTTACTTGGTCACTTACAGAAGACAAAGCATCCACTAAGTTTGGCTGTGGAGCGTCTGTCAGTTGACTGTAACGAATTGTCCAGCGATCCTGTTCTGCCATACCAACCACTTGTACGTCTTGTTGGAAAGCCGTATCAAGTTTGGTTTTTAACGCATCTTTGGTTACTTGATCAGAGAGCTGAACCTCGGCAACCACACCGCCAGTAAAGTCCAAGCCCCAGTTAAAACCTTTCACTGCCACCAGCATCACAGAGCTCATGAACAGCACAATAGAAATCACAGACATCACCTTACGAAGGCGAGTCATGCTGCTGTTTGAAATAGTCATATTTGAAATACTCATGCTTAAATTCTTACATCGTGGCGTTGGTCACGCCCCCAAACCAAATTGATGATCGCTCGTGAAGCAAAAATGCCCGTGAACATACTGGTTAGAAGGCCTAAGCCCAGTGTCAGAGCGAAGCCCTGAATCGGTCCATTACCAATGGTATATAGAGCCACAGCAACGATCATGGTGGTGACGTTAGCATCGAAAATAGAAGAGAACGCACTGTCAAAACCACGATCGATGGAGCTAGCAAAGCTGCGGCCTTCTTTCATCTTGTCTCGAATACGTTCGAAGATAAGCACATTGGTATCTACCGCCATACCGACGGTCAGTACTAAACCCGCAATACCCGGCAGAGTTAATACCGCACCCGGTAGCAGCGCAATCAAACCAAACAATGTGGTCATGTTAACCACCAATGCGCAGTTCGCGACCCAACCAAGACGGCGGTACCATAGCGCCATAAACGTTAGCGTAAGGCCAAGGCCAAGTGCCAAAGCAGCAAAGCCGTTAGTTACGTTTTCAGCACCCAAAGATGGGCCAATGGTACGTTCTTCAATGATGGTCACTGGCGCAGTCAATGAACCCGCACGCAGCAGTAACGCAAGCTCTTGCGCTTCAGCCAAGCTGCCAGCACCAGTAATTCTGAAACGACTACCCAGTTGAGACTGGATGTTTGCCACACTGATCACTTCACTGTCTTGCTTGCTGTTGCCCGCTCTATCACGACTGTATTCGCTGTACACGGTTGCCATTGGCTTACCGATGTTATGACGTGAGAACTCGGACATTTTCTTACCACCAGAAGAATCTAGGGTAATGTTTACTTCTGCGCTGCCCATCTCACCAATGCCACTACGAGCATCAATAATGTGTTCACCGCTCAGTACTGCTTTGCGAGCGACAACGACACGATTGCCATCTGTATCTTTTAGCGTTTGAGTATTACGAGTTGCATTGTCGTAAACAGAGTAGAACGCCAAAGATGCGGTTGCACCAATCACGTCTTTTGCTGCTGCAGGGTCTTGAACACCTGGCAATTCAATACGAATACGGCTTTCACCTTGGCGTTGAATCGATGCTTCTGTGATGCCTAATTCTTCAATACGGCTGCGCATGATTTGCAGGTTTTGTTGAACTGTTAGGTTGCGTAGCGTTCTTTGCTCTTCTTCAGACTGAGTTAACGTCAGTGACTTATCTGAACGATCACGTAGCCAATGTGGGAACTCTTCACGAATCAGCTTTTGTGCTTTTTCGAAATCGGCGTCGGTACGGAAATCAAACTGAACCTGGTCGTTGACCACTTTACCGCGTGCATAACGCACCTGACTGGTCACCTCGTCGACCATCGCTTGAGCTTGTGCGTGGTAAACCGGTTCCATGTCCACTTCTAATAAGAACTGCACTCCACCGCGTAAATCTAGGCCTAGCTGAATCGGTGCAAAGCCCATGTCAGTCAGCCATTTAGGTGCTGCTGGCTCCATCGCTAGCGCAACCGTCGCGTTGTCGAGGAAGCGCTCATTGAGTACTTCTTTGGCTTTCGCTTGTTGCTCAGCATCTTCTAAGATGACCACTAAACGTTTGTCTTTTTGAAAGGCTGATTTGGCTTGAATGCCTTCGCTAGCAAGATATTGCGTCACTTGAGTGGCGTCGATCGTCTGCTCAGAGCGGTTACTGATTTGAACCGAGGCATCTTCGCCAAACCAAGAAGGTAGAGCGCTTAGAATCATGATGATGATGGTGGCAATAAGCACCACGTATTTCCACTTTGAGTAGTGGTTAATTTGTTTTCTTGGAATGCGTTTTTTCACAGTCAAGATCTCTTCTTTTTACCAATCACCGTAAACACGTGCTCAAAAATAGCGCCGGGAAAAAGCAGTGATCGAGCGTTTTAACCAGCTAGGATGGCCAGTTATTTACTGCGATTGGTATAACTAATGTTTTGCGAACACAAACGACAACTAGTCACAACCAAAACAAGCTGATTGAGTAACAGTGAGGCTAATAATTGTGTGTCGCTATATTGGGTTAATTGGCGAGTTCAACGAGCGCGAGGCGATCATCGATACGACCAATTTAAGGTCAAACGATTAGCTAAGAAGTTCTCGGAAATGCGAGTATTGAATGTTGCCCTCTTTCCACCCAGAAAGCCGGGAGGACGGAGAACTCACAATGCTGGTCCAGTGCTGCTTGGAATCCAACAACGGCGTGTTGAAGAGCAGAGAAGCCAGTAATGAAGGGGGTGAAAAGTCGATCAGTAGATGATAAGCAGGCTCAAGATCGGCCACGCTTTCTTGCTCGTTACTGAGCATACGTCTGAAGTTTGCAGCTTGGAGGCTCGACTCGGTGTCATGATAGTTGGAACTGTCACCATAAGGCACGGTACCAAACGGAACCTTATCGCACTCTAAGTAGCTCGACGGATTATCCGTAGCGGCTTGTTTACACTGTTTTATCGAGGAAGATTGTTCATTCTGTGAAGATTGCTCTTGAGCCGAATGAATTTGAAATGGCTTAGAAGGGAACGAATAGCCGTTAGAGTTCACTAAGCCAAAGCTCAGTAAAAACAACATTAAGACTAATCGGGTACCTAATTTAAGCAATCTAATATCCAAACAACATTCTCGTAGATCGTCAATCTACAATACAAATGAAACGCTGTCTTGATTTAAAACATTTTTTTAGAAAATGATACGATGCAACCGATTAGGCACTCACGGCATTTAGATTTATATACCTCAAAAAGAGCTCAACAAAGCTTGGTGCATAGATATTATGAATGGTGTAAAAACAAGAAAGCCAAGCGATGTGCGCTTGGCTTTGGGTTAAGTGTTTCAGTCTGCTTTAGGCTTTAGGCTTTA